>CALIKL010000043.1 GCA_938018055.1 uncultured bacterium | reverse complement strand
AAGAACAAGCGCTGGAGACTGGTTGAAGTTGTCGAACGCGCCAAGTAATCGATCCCGAATCCAGATTTTCATCATGTCAGTGTCCAGACTGACAATGCCAATCGAGCAAAGCCATGATCCAGCAAGAATCAAGACTCAATGTTGCCGACAATAGCGGTGCGAAGGAAGTCCTTTGCATCCGTGTCCTGGGCGGGTCCAAGCGTCGCTACGCCCGTGTGGGTGACCAGATCGTCGTTTCGGTCAAGACGGCCATTCCCGGTGGAAATGTTAAGAAAGGCGAGGTATCTCGCGCTGTAGTCGTTCGTACACGGAAAGAATACCGTCGCTCTGATGGTTCTTACATCCGCTTCGACGAAAATGCAGCGGTCCTGTTGAATCAGCAGGGTGAGCCTCGCGGCACGCGTATTTTCGGGCCCGTTGCCCGCGAGCTTCGCGAGAAGCAATTCATGCGCATTGTGTCCCTCGCACCAGAGGTGCTCTGACCTACCGCTCACCAATTGTCCAATGACGACGCTCCGACTGTGAGCGTCATGAAAAGAGAATCCCATGCCACGGAAGCACAACAAGCAGAACAAGCTGCACATCCGCAAAGGCGACATGGTTCGTGTCCTGTCAGGAAATGACAAGGGCAAAGAAGGGAAAGTCCTGCGTGTCTTTCCTGAAAAGGAGCGTGTCATCATCGAAGGTGTGAATGTTCGCGTCCGTCATACACGTCCGAATCAGCTCTACCCTCAGGGAGGTCGTATCCAGCAGGAGATGTCCATCCACGCATCAAACGTGATGCCCCTGGACGGTAACGGCGATCCGACTCGTGTAGGTCGCAAGAAAATCGAAGACGCAGACACTGGCCGTTCCCGCTGGGTCCGCGTAGCAACAACTACGGGCGACGAGCTCGATAGCTGATCCCGACACCCCATTCAAGCGCAAACAGCGTAGTAATCAAGTAGAATCATGGACGGTTACGTACCCAGACTCAAGGCTAAGTATCAGGAAGAGATCGTGCCTGAGCTCATGAATCAGTTCGAATATGCGAACGTCATGCAGGTGCCTCGCCTCGTCAAGATCAGCGTCAATAAAGGTGTCGGCGAAGCTGCCACCAACAAGAAGGTGATGGACGAGGCAGTGCAGGAGCTGCGCATTATTACGGGTCAGCACCCGATGGTCCGCAAGGCTCGCAAAGCTGTTTCCAATTTCAAGATTCGTCAGGGCATGCCGATTGGCGCCTCCGTAACGCTTCGCGGCGAGCGGATGTACGAATTCATGGATCGCCTAATCACGCTGGCGCTGCCACGTGTTCGCGACTTCCGTGGTATTCCTGACCGTTCCTTCGACGGGCGTGGCAATTACACACTCGGCATCAAGGAGCAAATCGTTTTTCCGGAAATCAATGTCGACACCGTTGGCACGATCTCCGGTCTGGACGTCACCTTTGTGACGACCGCACAAACGGATGAAGAAGCACTGGCGCTGCTGAAGGCACTTGGAATGCCTTTCGTACGCCGCGACGCTGCTTGATCCGACGACCAAAGAACACAGAGACCAACTGAAAAATGGCCAAGAAAAGCTGGATTGCCCGTGAGCGTAAGCGCAAGCGCATGGTAGCAAAGTATGCCGAGCGCCGCGCTGCGATGAAGGCAGCAGGAGACTGGGAAGGTCTGCAAAAGCTTCCGCGTGACGCGAGCCCGGTTCGCATGCGTAACCGCTGCGAACTTACCGGTCGCTCCCGTGGATACCTTCGCACCTTCGGCCTGTGCCGTATCGCTTTCCGCGATCTCGCACGTGCCGGCCACATTCCCGGCGTCCGCAAATCCTCCTGGTAGGGTGGCTTAGGCCTCTTACCGCTTTCGTTCACGTTGTCAGGCGCTCCTTGAACTGAGTGAACCGGCAGCAACACGACATAAAAAAATGAACGTAGTAGATCCCGTAGCAGACTACCTGACGCGCATTCGAAATGCGCAACAGGCCGCTCACAGGCATGTCGATATCCCGGCATCCAAACTCAAGCGCGCCATGACGCAGATCCTCCTTGACAAAGGTTATGTGCGTCGCTTCATCAACGTTGATGATGGCAAGCAGGGCCTTATCCGTGTCTATCTCAAGTATGAGAAAAATGGCTCTCCGGTAATCCGGTCCCTGAAGCGTGCTTCAAAGCCGGGCCTGCGCTACTACTGTGGTGCCGACGATCTGCCGCGTGTTCGCGGTGGTCTGGGTGTCGCCCTGGTTTCGACGTCCCGCGGCGTCATGACGGACAAAGAAGCGCGCGCCAACCACATTGGCGGCGAAGTCCTGGCCTACGTCTACTAGACGCAGGCGCTGATCACACTTTTTCGAAACGCATCGAGAGAAACAATGTCACGAGTGGGTAACGCACCGATTTCAGTGTCCGACCAGGTCAAGGTCGACATCGGATCGAACAACCTGGTGACGGTATCCGGACCCAAGGGAGAGCTTTCCCTGCAGGTAGATCCGGACATCAACCTGAAACTGGACGAGGGAGAGCTCGTCGTTTCCCGTCCAACGGACCAGAAGCGGCACCGCGCCATGCATGGCCTGTACCGCTCCCTGCTTGATAATATGGTCATCGGTGTCTCCGAGGGCTACAAGAAGGAGTTGGAAATCATTGGTGTTGGATTCCGTGCTGCCATGGCGAATGGTGTTCTGGAACTGGCACTGGGTTTCTCACACCCGATCTACTTCGTTCCCCCGGAGGGAGTCGACATCACGGTGGATACCAAGCGCCCTGGTACCAAAAACACCTTCATCGTAATTGAAGGTGCCAACAAGCAGATGGTTGGTCAGGTTGCTGCCAAGATCCGCTCGCTGCGTCCGCCGGAGCCCTACAAAGGCAAAGGTGTCCGCTACGCTGACGAATATGTTCGTCGCAAGGCTGGTAAAACCGCAGCCCGTTAATCCAGAATTTCTGCTTGAACACCGAAGGGTCGGAAATCTTTCGGTAAACGATCAAACCCATGCCTATTACAAAGCTTCAGCGTCGTACCCGCGTCAAGCGCGGAATCCGCAAGAAGATCACCGGTACCGCCGGGCGTCCGCGCCTGACCGTATTTCGTTCCAACAAGAACATCTACGCACAGCTGGTGGACGACTTGAGCGGTCAAACTGTAGCCGCAGCAAACAGTCTGCAGGACGGAATCTCCGGGTCCAACCCGGTTGAGACTGCCACTGCCGTTGGCAAAGCCCTGGCCGAGGCGGCCAAGGCGGCCGGTATCGATACCATTGTGTTCGACCGCAACGGCTACCAGTATCACGGACGAGTGCAAGCCCTCGCCAACGGCGTCCGTGAAGGCGGACTCACATTCTGAACCGGGAATCCGGAAACCATCGAATAACACGCATCATGGCCAAAGGAAGAAATCGTCAAAATCGTGACCGCACCAGCGATTCCCAGATTGAATGGGTAGAGCGTCTGGTATCGGTGAAACGTGTCGCCAAGGTGGTGAAAGGGGGACGTCGTTTCTCCTTCAACGCCGTTGTTGTCGTCGGTGACGGCAATGGATCCGTCGGTACCGGACTCGGTAAAGCGAACGAAGTATCCAGCGCGATCGCCAAAGGAACCGAAGACGCCAAGAAAAATCTGGTTCAAGTCCCCATGCGCAGAGGCACGGTGCCTCATCCCGTTGTGGGCAAGCAGGACGCAGGTCGCGTATTCCTGAAACCAGCTTCTCACGGTACCGGTGTTATCGCCGGTGGTGGAGTACGCGCGGTTCTGGAATGTGCAGGGTTCACGGACATCCTGTCCAAGTCCCTTGGCTCAAGCAATCCGCACAACCAGGTTGGTGCTACCATGGATGCGCTTCGTAATCTCGAAGACCCAATGGAAGTCGCCAAGCGTCGCCAGATCCCACTCAAACGCGTATTTGAGGGCTGATCCTCACACGGTCTACACTCTTTGAACGGAAGCAATAATGGCTAAGCTCAAAATTACTCAGGTACGAAGCGCCATCGGGCGCACGGGTCAGCAGAAGAAGATTGTTGCTGCACTCGGTCTTCGTCGTCTGAATCAAACTGTCGAGCACGAAGACAGCCCGCAGATTCGCGGTATGCTGGACAAAGTGTCTCACTTGGTCACGGTCGAAAACGCCTGACCTTTCCCACTTGGCCATGCTAAGTGGAATTCCTATTTACTGAACTAGCGAGTCCTGCCAAAGCAGGGCGATTGTAGCAAACCCATGGATCTCAGCAATCTGAAGCCCGCAAAGGGCTCTACAAAGTCGCGCAAGCGCATCGGACGCGGACAAGGGTCCGGATACGGTGGTCACACGGCTACCAAAGGAAACAAGGGACAGAAGTCCCGTTCCGGCGCCAGTATCCCGGTATGGTTTGAAGGTGGTCAGATGCCCCTTCAGCGTCGTGTGCCGAAGTATGGATTCAAAAATCCGTTCCGTACCGAGTACCACGGCGTAAACGTCTCCAAGCTTGCTGACCTCGTCGCTTCAGGCGCCGTCGAAGCTTCGGAAGCCATCACGCCCGAGGTTCTCCGCTCTAAAGGCCTTATTGGCAAAGGCGAACTGGTGAAGGTTCTTGGCGGAGGCGATATTGAGGTCGCTCTGACCGTCAAGGCTCATGCCTTCAGCAAGACGGCAAAGGAAAAAATCGAGAAAGCAGGAGGGACGGCCGAGGTTCTCTGAACGGCCATCCTACGCCCATTCGATTCCCACTGGTAACCCGAACCCGGCCCGCTTCAGGGCTTGACGCAACACCATCATGGCTGGATTTACCGAAAGTATCCGCAACGTCTGGAAGATTGAGGAGCTGCGCCGACGCATCCTTTACACGCTCGGTCTGCTCATCATCTACCGCCTGGGCGCGTTCGTGACGCTGCCTGGCGTCGACGCGAGTGTCCTTGCAGAAATCAATGCGAACGCAGACCCGAACAACCTGCTTGGACTGCTTGACCTGTTCGTAGGGGGCGCCTTCAGCGCTGCTGGAATCTTTGCCCTCGGAATCATGCCGTACATCACGGCATCGATTGTCATCCAGCTCATGGGTGCCGTAGTTCCTTATTTCCAGAAGCTACAGCGGGAAGGAGAGGAAGGCCGTCGCAAGATTACGCAGCTGACGCGCTATGGAACCATCATGGTCACCGCACTTCAGTCCATCGGATTTGCGATCAACCTGCAGTACGGCGCGACGGGACAGGCTATTGTTATTGGGCCCACGTTCTTCATGATCTCCACGGTCATCGTGCTCACCTCGGGTACCATGTTCGTCATGTGGCTCGGTGAGCGCATTACGGAGAACGGTATCGGTAACGGTATTTCGCTGATCATCATGATCGGTATCGTGGCCTTCTTGCCAACATCGCTCCTCAACGAGTTCGAACTGTCGAGCAACCTGTTCATCTTCCTGCTCGAAATTGGTGTTCTCTGTGTTGTCACCGCAGGGGTTGTGTTGATCACCCAAGGGACACGACGCGTGCCGGTGCAATACGCCAAGCGCGTGGTTGGCAGAAAAGTGTACGGCGGTTCAACGCAGTACTTGCCGCTCAAGGTCAACGCAGCCGGTGTGATGCCGATCATCTTCGCTCAGTCGATCATGTTCGTGCCAGCTACCTTCGCCACGATGTTTCCTGAGTCGGCCTTCATGCAGCAGATGGGAGTATTCTTTACGGATATCTCTTCATGGGGTTATTCATCCATCTTCTTTGTCATCTGTGTGTTCTTCACCTACTTCTACACGGCCATCGCTGTGAATCCGAAGGAAATGGCGGACACCATGAAGCGTCAGGGTGGATTCGTGCCGGGTATTCGCCCTGGAAAGCAGACCAGTGAGTTCATCGATAACATCCTGACGCGTATCACGCTTCCTGGATCGATTTTCCTCGGCTTGGTCGCCATCTTCCCGGCTTTTGCCATTCAGTTTGGTGTCACGTACGGTTTTGCCCAGTTCTTTGGTGGTACGTCACTTCTAATTCTTGTCGGTGTCACCCTCGACACGCTGCAGCAGATCGAAAGCCATCTCCTGATGCGTCACTACGATGGCTTCATGAAGTCCGGCCGCGTCCGCGGACGTCGCTAGGCACCTGATTCCGTCCCGCTCGTCATGGTCCACCTGAAAAACGATAAGGAGATTGATCGCCTGCGGGCCTCCGCCGACCTCGTCGGCCGGACGCTTGGTGAGGTGGCCTCCCACATCGCCCCCGGGGTGACCACGAATGAGCTGGACAAGATTGCAGAAGAGTACATCCGGGACCACGGTGCTGAACCAGCCTTCAAAGGGTATCGAGTTGGTAGTCTGGTTTTCCCGGCAACATTGTGCACCTCGGTCAATGATCAGGTTGTCCATGGGATACCAACGAATGAGCCTTTGAAGGAAGGAGACATTCTCTCTGCAGATTGCGGCGTGATCATGGACGGATTCTATGGTGACAGCGCCTACACCTTTGCCATCGGTCATATTTCGGACGATACACGGGCGCTTCTGACGACCACGTATGAATCGCTCATGCTGGCCATTGGTCAGGCGACAACAGGTAAGCGTCTCGGAGATATCGGTGCGGCGGTCCAAAACCACTGCGAAGCGCGCGGTTATGGTGTCGTCAAGGACCTGGTCGGACACGGCATTGGTCGCAACCTGCACGAAGATCCCCAAGTGCCAAATTTTGGACGGCCGGGAAGCGGTCGCAAGCTTAAGACCGGGTTGACCATGTGTATCGAACCCATGATCAATCGAGGGACAGCCTCGATCCGGACGGAGGGCGACGGCTGGACCGTGAAAACGTCTGACGCATTGCCTTCGGCCCATTACGAACACATGATTGCGGTTCGCCCCGGCGAAGCCGACATCCTGACGACTTTTCGCTACATCGAGGAGGCCCTCGATGAGCTACCCTACGAACAGACCTTTACACAAACTCATGGCTAAGCAGAAGCCCATTGAACAGGATGGCGAAGTGATTGAAGCACTTCCCAATGCCCAGTTTCGCGTCCGTCTTGAAAACGGTCACGAAATCCTGGGACTGTTGTCCGGCAAGATGCGGATGTATTTCATCAAAATCCTGCCCGGAGACCGCGTCAAAGTTGAACTTTCACCTTACGACCTGTCCAAGGGGCGGATTGTCTACCGGTACAAGTAGGCTCCGACTGCAAAAAAGCTTCACATTACTGGCGTGAACCTGAAGGTTCACGATGAGTAATACATAGGCTACAACCAAAAATGGATTCGCGCCAGAAAGCGCGGTCAAGATCCCAGATCAACATGAAAGTGCGTGCCAGTGTCAAAAAACGCAGCTCCGACGACAAAATTGTTCGTCGCAAAGGCCGCGTTTACGTGATCAACAAGAAGAACCCGAAACACAAACAGCGTCAGGGATAGGCTCTCAGCCTGATTCCGCGCATTATCGTTGGACCTATGCCACGAATTGCAGGACAAGATCTTAACGTCAAAAAGCGGGGCGAAATCGCTATGACCGCCGTATTCGGCATTGGTCGTTCCCGCGCCATTGAAATTCTCACGCGCTGTGATGTAGATCCGAATGAGCGCCCAGAGAATTGGACGGACGATCAGACAAAAGCCATCCGTAAGCTCATTGAAGATGAGTATCAGGTAGAAGGTCAGCTTCGTACAGAAGTACAGCTGAATATCAAGCGCCTGATGGACATCGGCTGTTATCGGGGTCTTCGCCATCGCCGCGGCCTTCCGGTTCGAGGTCAGCGCACGCAGACGAATGCTCGTACCCGCAAGGGTAAGAAGAAGACGGTAGCCGGCAAGAAGGCGGCACCACGCAAGTAATTTTCATTCCCCACCAAGTTGGTGGGGCCGTTTAACCATCCCAACACACCATGGCTAAAAGACAACGGGGCGGAGGACGCGCACGCAAGAAGAATGTGGTTGTTGAGTCCAATGGACAGGCTCACATCAAAGCTACATTCAACAACGTGCAGGTCACGCTTACGGATCAATACGGGAACACGATTTCCTGGGCCAGCTCGGGCAAAATGGGTTTCAAGGGCAGTCGCAAGAACACGCCCTATGCCGCACAGGTTGCAGCTTCTGCAGCCGGCAAAGAAGCCCACGATCTCGGTCTGCGTCGCGTGGAAGTATTCGTGAAAGGCCCGGGATCCGGCCGTGAGTCAGCTATTCGTGCACTCTCAGCTGTAGGCTTGGAGATCGCTACGATTCGCGACGTCACTCCCGTTCCCCACAATGGCTGCCGGCCCCCGAAACGCCGCCGCGTCTGACGCGATTGGCATCATCTGCTCCTCCGAGCAATGATTCGGGACTAAGCCCGGCTATGGGCAGCGGAAAAGCTCCCATACGTTCAGGAAAACCCTAAACGAGAGGTAAACAACTATGGCCCGTTACAGAGGCCCCAAGCAGAAGATTGCGCGCCGCTTCAAGGAGCCGATCTTCGGCCCCTCCAAAGCGCTAGAGCGCAAGCCCCATCCACCGGGGCAGCACGGACGTAATCGTCGTCGTAAAGAGAGCGATTACTCCGTTCAGCTCAAGGAAAAACAGAAAGTAAAGTACACTTACGGTGTCCTTGAGCGTCAATTCCGCAAAATATTTGACAAGGCCGCCCGCAAGAAGGGTGTAACCGGCGAGAACCTCCTCAAATTCCTTGAGGCCCGTCTCGACAATACGGTTTTCCGTCTTGGTTTTGCTCGTACCCGTCGTCAGGCCCGCCAGCTTGTGAACCACGGACACGTCATGGTAAATGGACGCGTCCTGAACATCCCGTCGGCTCAGCTGCGCGGTGGTGATATCGTGGCAATGCGTCCAAAGAGTCGCAATCTGTCGCTGGTCGCTGACGCAATGGATCGTACGCGAAAGGCATTTCCCTGGCTCGAAGTTGATCGCAAACTTCTGCAGGGCAAGTTCCTGGATTACCCCAACCGTGAAGACATCCCGGAGAACATCAAGGAGCAGCTCATCGTCGAGCTCTACTCCAAGTAGTTCTGCCGGTTTCGCTTACGGGCGACATCCGGAGCCGCATCATTGGCACGGATGATCGCATTCAGATCACATAATTGAGATCATGCTGTTATGAGCACTTACTCGATCCAGATGCCTGACGGTGTCGAAATGGAAGAGACGACCGAAACGTACGGACGCTTTGTCATCCAGCCGCTAGAGCGCGGTTTCGGGGTAACCATTGGAAACGCTCTTCGTCGTGTATTGCTGTCCTCCCTTCAGGGTATGGCGATCACCGCTGTCAAGATGGACGGCGTTCAGCACGAATTTTCCACGCTTGAAGGAGTGACGGAAGATGTCGCAGACATCATTCTGAACCTCAAAGGAGTTCGCTTCCGCTCCAACGACGGTGCTGATGGTAACATCAGTTTCATCGTGAAAGGCCCCGGCGCATGGACGGCGAAAAACATCGCAGACGCCACGAGCGACTACGAAATCCTGAATCCAGACCACCACGTTGCTACGGTTGCGGAAGGCACCAGCTTCTCTGTCGAGCTGCGCATGGAGCGCGGTCGTGGATACGTTCCCGGAGAGGAGAACAAGCGTGCAGACGATCCTATCGGTGTTGTGGCCATGGACGCCATCTTCACCCCGATCAAGAACGTCCGCTACACGGTCAACCAGACACGTGTTGGTGAGAAGATCGACTTTGAGGCGCTGACCATGGAAGTCACCACGGATGGTTCCATACTACCCGAGGATGCATTGGCTTCTGCCGCACAGATCATGCGCGACCATGTGAACCTGTTCATCAAAATGGACCAGGAGCCACAGCCGACCGAAGAAGAGAAAGAAGTCGATGCTGAAGTTCAGCGCGTCCGCGAATTGCTGAACCAATCGGTAGACGAACTCGATCTTTCGGTTCGCGCACACAACTGCCTCAAGGCAGCCAACATCAAAACGATCGGGGACCTCGTTCGTCGCGAAGAGTCCGAAATGCTGAAGTTCCGCAACTTCGGCCGCAAGTCGCTCCAGGAGCTGATGGCGGTTATCGAAGAGCGTAACCTCCAGTTCGGAATGGACGTCGATCGATTCCTCGAAGACGTTAAAGGATAAGCCAAGCGTCCCTGGTGGACGACAATTGATTCAGACCCATGAGACACCAGAAAAAAGGATTCAAGCTTGGACGTACGGCATCGCATCGTAAAGCGACGCTGACGGCTCTTACGGGAGCACTTATCCGTCACAAGCGAATTACAACTACCCTTACCAAGGCCAAGGCGCTGCGTCAGTTCGCTGAGCCGGTTATCAACCGAGCGAAGGAGGACACTACGCACAATCGCCGCGAGGTTTTCCGTCGTTTGCAAGACAAGCACGCGGTGACCGAACTGTTCAACGAGATCGCAGACAAGATCAAAGACCGTCCCGGCGGTTACTTACGCATCGTAAAGCTTGGACAGCGTGCCGGTGACTCTGCCGAGATGGCCATGGTTGAATTCGTTGATTTCAACGATGTCAAGCCGTTTGGTTCGAGTAGCGGATCCAGCAAGAAGACGCGCCGTGCTGGCCGTCGTCGTGGAGCAGGTGCAGCAGTCGCTGCAGCGCCGGTGGCTGACGAAGTTGCCGAAGCAGTAGCTGAAGAGGCTGTTGCCGAGGAATCTCTGGAAGCCGAAGCAGTAGCTGAAGAGCCTGCCGCCGAGGA
>CALIKL010000042.1 GCA_938018055.1 uncultured bacterium | reverse complement strand
AAAAAGAGGATCAGCCCACGTCATTCGGGCGATTGTCAAAAAAGCCGGCCTGACAGGCGCTTGCAATGACGAGGCGGCTCGGCTCTCATCGCAGGCGCCGGAAATAAAGGAAGCAGCGCAAAACCAGGGATTTTCAACGTTCTCTTCCCAAGAGGCGCCTCAAGCGCATCGGGATAACCGCCCATCCCCTTTACAATAGCTGGAATCGGTAACGACAATGGAAAAATCCCAGGCACCCCAAGAAAATCTCGACGCTGTCGTCGATCGATTGCTGCGGGACAAGGATTTCCTTTTGGCGGAAGAGTTGAAGCACAAGGCTGAAGAACTGAATCAACTCTTGGTTCAGGCCCAGCGTCAAAAGATGAAAGTGGAGCTGACGGTTTCGCAGCTTGAGAGTCGCCCGGACAGCTCCATGTCCTGGCTGGATGTCAAGATCTTCAAGGAGATCTGATCCAACCCGGCCCGTGCCCGATCGCCGATGATCGTGGCTACATGAGGAGACTGACCCGCTTTCATTTCTCCTCTCTTACGACCACCCCCCCTTTCATGACCAAGCGCACATCCCGCACCACGGTTATGTCTGTCAGCGGATCTCCCCCTACGGCTACCAGATCGGCCAGCAGCCCCTCTGCAATACGTCCCCTGTCCGAAAGATGGAACGTATCGGCATTTAGTGAGGTGGCGGCCTTGAGTACGTTGAGCTCGCTCATTCCGTATTCCACCATGAGCTCCATCTCCCAGGCGTTTTCCCCGTGAGGATACACACCCACGTCGCCTCCCATCCCGATGGACACACCCATGGCGAGTGCCTGACGGAAGATTTCTTTCTTCCTGGCAATACGTTCAGGATCGGGATCGATGCCTTTGCGCCAACCATTGTATCCTGAGATGGCTTCTACGGCGCCAAGTGTTGGGTACCAGACGACGCTGTGCTCGACCATCATCTCCCAGATCTCCTTGGTTGCTCCATCTCCGTGTTCAATGGTCTCGACACCGGCGAGAATGGCCCGACGCATTCCTTCTTCTGTTGCCGCATGTGCTACCAAAGCTCGACCGCTGCTTTGGGTTACCTCGCGCATACGTTCGAGCTCTTCCAGTGTGAAACTGGGTCGGGCCTCTCCGTTCGGCCCCCACCGGTAATCGGCATACACTTTGATGAAGTCTGCCCCATTACCGATCTGTAATCGGGTCTCCCTGATCAGATCGTCGACACCATCGGCCGCATGCGCACCGAGAGGTTGACCAACTTCAGGATGAAATCCCTTGGGCCCGTAACTCCCTGTGGCCACGATGGCTGGACCAGCCACCAGCATGCGTGGACCCGGAATGACCCCTTTTTCAATTGCCATCTTGACGCCAACATCAGCGTATGCAGCTCCTTCAGATCCCAGGTCTCGGATCGTCGTGAAACCAGCCATCAAGGTCTTCTCCGCGTGTACTGCAGCGCGGATGGCGCGTTCGGATCGGGACTCTTTCAGGACCTGATCATTCCAGTTCGTTTCATGGTAGGGGTGCAGTAATACATGCGCGTGTCCTTCAATCAAACCCGGAAGCAGGGTTGTCCCGGCGAGGTCAATGCGTATCTCGGCTTCGGAGGCCAGCTCCGCTTCCGAACCCACGGCAGCAATACGATCTCCTTTGACCAGAACAGCCCACCCGTCGTGCATGACGTCCCCGTCAAAGACGCGATCAGGGACCAATAGGGTTGTGCCTGGGTCGGCGTGACAAAGAGGAAGGCAAGTACGAGAAGGAATCGCATGGCTGCTGCAGTTGGTGATTCCGTGCAGAATACCCAACTACCCGCGCCACAGCAAGACAGGTTAAAACTGTGCGTGTTGACCCGAGGCGATGCAGCGCCGGGCATCGTAGATTCGAGGGCCAAGCAATCCGGCTCAGTCTCGCCGGTCCTCCCTAATCATCCACGAGATCATGGCTTACGACGTTCAGCGCATCCGGGACGAATTCCCTTCCTTATCTGTCACAGATGAAGGCACGCCCCGAATCTACCTTGACAATCCGGGAGGTACGCAGATTTGTCAGCGCGCCATCGACCGGATGAACGACTATCTGGTGAATGCCAACACCAACACGCATGGTCCGTTCAGGACGTCTCATTTGACAGACGAACTCATCAACGAGACGCACGCAGCCCTGGCGGACTTTGTGGGTGCAGACGATCCGGGAGAAATCATCTTTGGTCAGAACATGACCACGATCACGCTCCATCTTGCGCGCTCAATTGCTCACACGTTGGAGCCAGGAGATGAAATTGTGGTCACCCGTATGGACCACGATGCCAATGTCAGCCCGTGGTTGCTCATGGCCCGAGATGTCGGAGCCACGGTGAAGTGGATCGATTTTGATCCTGCAACCTATCGCTATGACCCATCTTCTGTGGACGAAGCCATTACATCCCGAACCAAGTTCGTGGCCGTGAACTATGCCTCGAATGCGATCGGGACGGTGAATGACGTGGCCATGGTAGCGCAGAAAGCACATGCCGTGGGCGCTCTGGTGTTTGTGGACGCAGTACAATACGCCCCGCATTTCCTGATGGATGTTCATGCCATTGGTTGCGATTTCCTGGCCTGCTCTCCCTACAAGTTCTATGGTCCCCACCAGGGCATGGCGTGGGGACGACGCCGCCTCCTCGAATCCCTGTCACCCTACAAGGTGCGGCCGGCAGACGATACGCTGCCAAGTCGATGGGAAACAGGAACGCAGTCGCACGAAGGCATGGCGGCTACGCTTGGAGCCATTGAGCATTTCGAATGGATGGGCCGGGAGATGGGCGCAGGCGGCGCGACCAGAAGAGATCGCCTTGTGTCCGGGTTCAGCGTCTTGGCCGAATACGAACGTGAACTGGGTAAATACCTCATCGACGGCCTCCTCTCCATTCCTGGTGTCACCATCCACGGGTTGACGGCAGAGGCAGACTTGTCCGACAGAGTACCCACCATCGGGATGGTCAAAGAGGGATCTGATCCGGATGCCATGGCCGAGAAGCTTGCAGCGGCCAATATCTTTGTGTGGCCGGGACACTACTACGCCATCGAGGTAATTGAGCGCCTCGGACTCACGGCCAAGGGTGGTATGCTGCGTATCGGCCTGGGTCAGTACAATACCCACGCTGAAGTGGACGCCTTGCTCAATCTCCTAGACGACTAGAGTGCGATAACGCCTTCAATCTCACCTGCCGCTCGGTATATGGCGATCACTTCGTCGCTGTTCTGGACGTGAATGCGAGAGGTCAGACTTTGATAGTTGCCCTTCTTCGAGGCCTTTATATCAATGTCTTGACCTTCAAACACGAGCTTCAGCGCCCCCATTCCTTCCTTGGGGACAATGAATTTGAACAGGTAGGTAACCGGCCATTCATTGTTGTCATCGAGCAGCTGCTGGAAATTGCTCCACCAGTTGGGATCGGACAAGGGAAGTTTCTGTGGGGCCATACCTTCGGAAGGATGAGGAGGATCGGATAGTCGGGCGAGTCTGGGGAGCCAGTTCAGGACCGGCGAAAAAGGGATTATCCTATTCCTTCGACAGTCCGTTGGTTTCGTGAATCACTCATGGTGGATCCCGCGTATGATCTGTCTGAATCCGTTCAATCGACTCCAACGACCATGCTCCCTTACTGGGCACCGAATGTCCATCCTCTGGTCATTCACTTTCCCATTGCTCTGCTGTTTACGGCAGCGTTGGTGGACACAGTGGCCCTTTTCCTGCGCTCCAACGATTTCTTGCGCAAAGGAGCTTTCAGCCTGTACTTGCTGGGGGGATTGACGGTAGTTGCGGCTTGGTTCACCGGAGAACAAGCGGCTGATTCCGTCTTTCTGTCGGCTGAAGCCAACGCCCTACTCACCGAACACTCCGACCTGGGCCATTACACGCTGTACTTTTTCGGAGCCTATGCTGTCATTCGCCTCGTCATGTTCGGACTGAGTCTGGAATCTCGCATGGCGCTTCGGAGCGTGGTATGGCTGATTGGTCTGGGTGGTATCGGATTGACTTGGCTCACCGCTGATCACGGCAGCCAGCTGGTTTACCAGCACGGAGCAGGTGTCCAGGCGGTTTCCGCCGAAACACCGGTATTTGTTGCCGCTGACTCATCCGCATCCGCAGGTCCTGTCATGAATGATCAAGGGGGTGAACCTTCAAACCCTCCCGAGCGGCCACATGGATGGAAAGCATGACGGTGTACGGAGATGCGGATGGTCTCGTGACCTCGCTTCAGGATGGCGGTGAACGTGGCGATGTGTTGGCCCTTACCCTGTCGGGTGATCCTGTAATGTTGGTATTCGATCATCCCATGATGTCCGTGCAGATCGATGCTCCTATCAACCTCGATGCGTTCGATGGGACGTTCATGATCACAACGCACGTTGAGGACGAAGACAACTATTACTTCACGTCCTTCTCCAAGGAATCGGTGCGCCAGGGCATGAGCGAATCAGGAGATTTGATTCTGATGGATGACCAACCTTACAGCCCAGCCGGTTGGGTCTCGTACCGGGCAGTAGCTGATCAGACGCACTTTCGGGCCTACGCGGATCAACAGATGATCGCGCATGGCCACGGCGATGATGGAGGCATGGGACCCGTTGGGATCCGGCTGAACGGCAATGGGACGGTGTTGATCGATTACGTTCAGACCGTATCGCTTCGCGGCGGCATGGATCACTAGATCCGGGCGCCGGACCACGACACGGGGTCAAAGCACCTGATCACCGCGCGTCGTCAAGATTCAAGATCGCAGCAGCCATCCGGCCCAACAGCCGGATGCGATGGTTAGAACGCCTATCCAGAGGATAGCGGATTCCGGGTTCAATGCGTCTGCCAACAGGCCGGCGAGCACGGCTCCAACTACGTAGCCTCCGTCGCGCCATAGCCGGTAGACGCCCAAGGCCGTCGAACGCCAGATCGGCTCGGAGTGGTCTGAGATCACAGCCAGGAGGGTGGGATAGACGAGGGCCGTACCGATCCCCATTCCGACCATGGATACGGCATATCCCGTCCACGAGGAAGCCTCCAGCAGCCAGAGAATACTGACGCCTTGCAGAATCATGCCCACCGCAATAGGCCCACGTCGTCCGATGCGATCGGACAAACCACCTGTGAAAAGCTGACCGAGCCCCCAGATAAGCGGGTATGCCGCCAATAACCAGACCGTGTTTTCCTCGCCCATGCCGACTTGCAAGAAGAACAGCGGCAGGATGCCCCAGGCCAGCCCGTCGTTCATGTTGTTGACCAGTCCGGCCTGCGAGGCAGCATGGAGATGACGCTCTTTCCAGGACACTCGTTGGAATACGCTTCCCCAAGAGGGGGACGCTTCCTTCGCTGCAGCTCCCTGCTCGAGCGCTACATGATCCATGGTGTCGTGGACCGCAACCAGGGAAACAACCAACCCAACAAGCGCAATGACAAGTCCCGCCGTGAAGGCCCACTCTTCATGGCCAGCCGCCAACCAGAATCCGGAGAGAAGCGCGGCCAGGGAAACAGCGGCGTACCCAGCGCTCTCGTTGATCCCCAGTGCCAAGCCGCGCTGTTTCGGACCCACAAGATCGATTTTCATGACGACGGTCATCGTCCATGCAAATCCCTGGTTCAGACCCAGCAATGCGTTGGCAGCGACTACCCATGCCCATGAAGGCGCCCACATCAGTATCAGTGGGACGGGAATCCCAAGGAGCCACCCCAAAATCAGAAGTCGCTTACGGCCGGCTCGCTCCGCGAGCCGGCCAGCGACGCTATTGGCCAGCACTTTGGCCATCCCGAACGTGATGATGAAAGAGAGAGCTGCCACGTAGCTCTCGACACCCCATCGCGTACCAGCCAAAACGGGTATGATGACGCGCTCGAGCCCCACCATCGCCCCCACAAACGCATTCACCGCAACAAGCAGCATGAATTGCCCAAGATTCGCTTTCAGGCCAAGCTCTGGTGATGGGGAATGCTGCATGTGTTTTAATGATGTGAGTAGAAACAGCATCGGCCGTACAGGCTACTGCTGTCAGGATGTCAGCAAAAACGGCTTGGTATGCTTTTCGCTACCGTATTGGAAGCACGCATACAGGCCCCCAACTGCCAATTCGTCCGATGCAATGGGAGCCGAAACACGTTCGAGGGAGACATGAACCTTCAGAAATTTACGATAAAGGCTCAGGAAGTCGTGAAGGCAGCCACGGAAATGGCCGCATCGCGCAATCATCAGGGTATTGAACCGCCCCACTTGATGCAGGCCTTCCTGGCAGATACGAATGGTATCGTCATGTCCATGCTGAACCGTCTTGGTGCCAGCATCGACTTGCTGAATGCCAAGACGGAACAGGCTCTGGAAAAACTGCCCGTCGTCACTGGCTCATCCGTGAGTGGGCAATATGTAGGAGCTGACGCCAAGAAAGTCTTCGATCGCGCGCTGGCTGAGTCAGAGCAATTGGGTGATGAGTACGTCGCTAGCGAGCATCTGCTGATTGCCCTGGCTGCCTCGAAGGAGTCGACTGGGCAGGCTTTACAGGATCAAGGGGTTACCAAGAAAGCCATCCTCGGCATACTCAAAGATGTCCGCGGAAGCCAAAAAGTAACCGATCAGCATGCTGAAAGCCGCTACCAGGCACTCGAGCGCTATACCCGCAATCTGAATGATCTGGCGGGCAAAGGAAAGATTGATCCTGTAATTGGACGTGATGACGAAATTCGCCGCGTACTGCAGATCCTGTCCCGCCGTACCAAGAACAACCCGATCCTGATTGGTGAGCCGGGTGTTGGGAAAACGGCCATCGCAGAAGGCCTCGCCATCCGTATCGTGTCGGGCGACGTGCCTGATGGCCTGAAAGACAAACGTATTCTGGCCCTGGACATGGGCTCCCTCATTGCCGGGGCAAAATATCGCGGCGAGTTCGAGGACCGACTCAAGGCCGTGGTTCGTGAGATTGTTGAGTCTGACGGCAAAATTGTGTTGTTCATTGACGAGATCCATACGCTCGTTGGAGCTGGAGCGGCTGAAGGAGCCATGGATGCGGCCAACATCCTCAAGCCTGCGCTCGCCCGGGGTGAGCTGCGCGCTATTGGAGCCACAACGCTGGACGAGTACCGCAAGTACCTCGAAAAGGACAAGGCATTAGAACGACGCTTCCAGAATGTGCTCGTTGAAGAGCCCTCAGTTGAAGACTCCATTTCCATTCTGCGCGGGATCAAGGAGCGCTATGAGGTGCACCACGGCGTACGCATCACGGATGGAGCATTGGTATCGGCAGCGGAGCTGAGCCACCGCTACATCACCGATCGATTCCTTCCGGACAAGGCCATTGACCTCATTGACGAGTCTGCCGCGCGCCTGCGTATTGAAATTGACTCGATGCCAGAAGAACTCGATCAGCTTGAACGCCAGATTCGTCAGCTTGAAATCGAGCGCGAGGCGGTCAAACGCGAAAAGGACGATTCCAAGCTCGCGCTGCTGAAAGAGCAGTTCGCCAACCTGGATGAGCGCCGCACAGAGCTGAAGGCGCGCTGGACGCAGGAGAAGGAAATGATCCAGACGATTCAGCAGGCCAAAGAGGACATCGAGAATCTTCGTATGCAGGCAGAAAAACTCGAACGCAGCGGGGAATACGGCGAGGTGGCTGAACTGCGCTACGGAAAAATTCCGAAGCTGGAAGAACTGGTCACAGAGACCAAACAAAAGCTGGATGATGTCCAGCAAGGAGGCGCCCTACTCAAAGAAGAAATTGACTCTGAGGACATTGCTGCCATCGTCTCCCGCTGGACCGGTATCCCGGTCTCCCGGATGATGGAGAGCGAGCGCGCCAAACTCTTACGCCTGGAAGACTCTCTGGAAAAGCGTGTTGTAGGGCAGCCCGAAGCGCTGGCTGCTGTTGCGAATGCCGTCCGTCGTGGTCGTGCCGGTCTTCAGGAAGAAACGCGCCCCATCGGTTCATTCATTTTCCTGGGTTCGACCGGTGTCGGAAAAACGGAGCTCGCCAAGGCATTGGCCGAATTCCTGTTCAACGATGAGAACGCGATGGTGCGTATCGATATGAGTGAATATCAGGAGCGACACACGGTGTCGCGTCTGGTGGGTGCTCCTCCGGGGTATGTAGGGTATGAAGAAGGGGGACAGCTTTCTGAGCAGGTCCGTCGCAAGCCGTATTCCGACGTACTGCTCGACGAGATCGAGAAAGCGCATCCGGAGGTATTCAACATCCTGCTCCAGATGCTCGATGATGGCCGGTTGACCGATAATCAGGGACGCGTTGTCGATTTCAAGAATACAATAATAATCATGACTTCAAACCTCGGTTCGGAGGTGATTCAGAATCGCATCGATGCCACGTCGGGCGAGGGACTATCCCTGGATGATGAAGCCAAGCTCAACGAGGAACTCATGGGGCTGCTCAAGCAGCGCCTGCGGCCGGAATTCCTGAATCGCATCGACGAAATCGTCACCTTCCACCCACTGGGTCGGAAGGAAATCCGCCGGATCGTGGATATTCAGTTCGAGCGCGTTCGTCGTCTGGCACTGTCCTCGAACATGATCGAAGTGGACCTCACGGACCCGGCTCGCGATCGCCTGGCAGAGATCGGATTCGACCCGGTCTTCGGAGCGCGCCCGCTCAAGCGTGTCATCCAGCGGGAGATCACGAACAAGCTGGCCGAAGAAGTACTATCGGGCTGGATTGAACCGGGTGAAACCATCCGGATCGATGCCGATGCGGACTCGGAGGGCTTTACATTTGAAACGCTGTCAGCCCATGCCAGCGCGGCGGAGGGATCCAAGCAAGGCCCCTCCTCCGAGGTCGACCCTGGCGAATTCCCGATGCCCGAGGCAGAAGCCTGACCAGCCGAGGCGCAGCTCAGCCACGAAGGGTGGCAATGGCTGCACTCAATTCCTCATTTGGATTGGCAGCCAACCACGTTTCAGCCGCCTGGCGGCGGCCGTTCTGCATTTGGACTCGGGCCAGATTGATCAGATCGCCAACCTGTGTTGCATTTTGCGGGGACGATGCATCAAAAGCGTCAACCACCAGGTCCAGATATCGCTCTGCTTCAGCCAAGCGTCCCTCACCTTCCAACAAGTCACCAACGCTCCTGGCCGCCGAAACGATTCGACGATTACCGACCGGAAGGGCCTCTTGAAAAATGTCCAGGGCGGCCAGATAATGGTTGATGGCCGACGAGGGACGCTCCCGTCTTTTGTCCAGCCCTGCGAGAATGGTATGGTCGATGGCCACAATCACATGTCGGGGGCCGAGCAGCCGGACGTGTATGTCGTATGACTCCTGGAAATACGGCTCCGCTTCATCCAATCGACCCTGCGCCATACGGACGCGTCCCATCATGTTGATGGAGCGGGCGGTTACATCGTGATAGCGCCCATAGATGAGCGTCCTCTTTGCGATGGCCTCTTCGAACTTGGACTCTGCCTCTTGGAGAACCCCTCGATCCAACAGCGTCACGCCGAAGTTGTGCAGGTTCGAGGCATAGAATGGGTGATCCTCCCCGCGCTCCCTCCGTGTCATGTCAATCGCGCGAACATAGTAGGACTCGGCCCGATCGAACAGATCCGTGTCTTCGAAGCCTGACAAAAAAAACAAATCGCCGTAAACAGCCCCCAGATTCGATAGCGACTCTGCAATATCCCGATGCGAGTCTGCGTGGAGGGATTCCCGAATGGTCAGCGCTTCCTCCCAGACAACCCGCGAAGAATCATACTTACCAATTCCGTAGAGCGTGACTCCCAGATCGTTCAAGCTCTGAGCCACATCCAAATGCTCGTTCCCATACAGCGCCCGGCGCATGGCAAGAGCCTGCTCGTGGAAAAGTCTGGATTCCCCGGACTCGCCGACGTCATCCTTCAGGACTCCCATGGCATATAGCGCTCCTGCCAGGTCTGAGGATGGTTCGCCATCGGAAAGAGTCATTTGCTGATCATAGGCCTCCTGGGCCAACTCCATACCGTCTGATTCCTCTCCCAAGCCGGCATAAACCAAACTCAGTACCCGCATCAACTCGCTTTGAACCTCCGGGTGTTCGGAGAGCTGTTCCCGAACATCCCGAGCACCCAAATCCACCATCTCCCGGACGGTCAATTCGCGTCCTTGCGAAACTTCCGGGTCCGCTGCATCAAACAGCGTGACCATGAAATCGATGACCTCCCGTGACTTCTCTGCCTCAAGCGCTATGAGTTGTCGTTGTCGCTCGGTCACGGAAGCCGAGTAAACGGCCACAATGGTGGTTACTACCAGCAGGACCGCAACAATGGCAGCAGCTCCAACGACGATTTTATTGCGCTGAATGAACTTGCCCGCTCGGTAACCTAGCGTATCATCCTTTGCGCTGACCGGCCGTCCACCCAGATAGTGTCCGATATCCAACTGCATTTGATCAGCAGACTGGTAGCGGCGGTCCATTTCCTTTCGGAGCGCCATGAGCACGATACGGTCCAGATCACCACTGAGCTGCTTGCGCAGATTCCCCAATGCCGTACGCCGCTTGCTGCTCACTACCTCCGGGCTTGGCCCCTCGGTGACCTCACCGACCGTCGTTTCCACCCGCGAGATCATGGTGCTGGGCTTTTCAGGAGCCTGCTCCAAAATGATCTTCTCGATCTCACCCTGAACGCGTGTCTGGAAAGTGAACGGCCGATGACCTGTCAACAGTTCGTAGAGCAATAAGCCCAGTTGATAGACATCTGAGGCTGTCGTCAGCGAATTACCACGTACCTGCTCGGGCGAAGCATATTCGGGTGTCATCACCCGCTGTTCTTCGCGAGTCATCGGAAGCGTGTATCCGGTAAGGTCCGGATTCAGAAATTTTGCAATCCCGAAATCCAGCAGCTTCACATCCCCATCCTTGGTGACAAGGATATTGCTGGGCTTGAGATCGCGATGCACAATCAAGTTCTGATACGCATAGTGGACCGCCGCACACACCTTCTGGAAGAGACGCAGCCGATCAGGAAGAGACAGCCGATTCTCATCGCAATATTTCGTAATCGGATCCCCGTCCACATACTCCATTACGAAGTAGGAAACCCCTTCGTCGGTCGCACCTCCATCCAGCAATTGGGCAATTCCGGGGTGATTCAGACTCGCCAAAATGCGCCGTTCTACCCGGAATCGCTTCAGGATGTCATCCGTGTCCATTCCACGACGAATAACCTTGACCGCAACGTAGCGCTTGAAGGCCTCATCATCACGAACACCCAGGAATACCTGGCCCATCCCCCCTCGGCCGAGTTTGCGGATCAGGCGATAGGGACCTGCACGCTCCAACTCAACAGCGGCTTCAGCATCTTCCTCAATTGCGGAAGACATACGCGCCAGCGCTTATTCCAGGTCGGAACGATTGGTGCTGTCCAGAAATGTCTCTGCCTCCTTCGAAGCCTCGAGCATGTTCAAGACCTGTGCTATCAGCTCCTCGTCACCCTCTGCCCGCTTGCGAACGTGTGCTTCCCGAGCCTCTGGAGCAAGATCCAGCGCCTCATCCAGCAGAGCTTCAATCCGCTGCCAATGTTTGGGGTCTAACTTCTTCATCGTGCGTGCAGCCTGTCCTCCATGCCGCGGGCTCACTTCTCTTCTTTCATGGCGAGGAAGAGGAAGGATTTCGCCTTCAACCAATCCCTGTCAACGGTGCGCGATGATACGTCAAGGAGCGCCGCCGTTTCCTCAATGGACATTCCGCCAAAAAAACGACACTCGACAATGGTCGCAAGCCGAGGATTCAAGACCTCCAATTCCTTCATGGCATCATCCAGGTCCAGGATGTCCACATTGTTGGAGATATCCGAAATCATCGAGGCATTCAATTCCGTGTGATGGGCCCCTCCTCCGCGCTTTTCAGCCTTTACGCGCCTCGCATAGTCGACCAGAATCTGCCTCATGGCGCGGGCAGTAACCGAAAAAAAGTGGACACGATCGTTCCAACCGTTCTCGTCGCGATTGAACAGCTTCAAATATGCCTCGTGTACCAGACCCGTCGTATTAAGGGTCTGACCCGGCCTTCTATAGCGCAGCTGACGTCTGGCCATCGCGTGCAGTTCGTCATAAACGAGTGCAAACAAGCGATCACCCGCTCGGTCATCACCGTTACGGTGAGCCGATATCAGCTGAGTCACCATCCCTTCATCGCTCATGACTGTGGGACGCTCTGGATCAATTGGTTGGGTTCATACAGGGTACGCATCCGGATCCGGAATGGAAACCCTTATCAGACACGGCCTTCCGACCAGTTCCAAATCTGCCATCGTCGTGCCAAAACGCATGAAATCGACGATTCGCTACCTGCTTTGCTCCCATTGCATGGGAGCGTGACAAGATCAACCCTGCTACGTAGCAATGAATGATCGGAATGTAAGCAAATGGTCGGCCAAGCCCTGTGTTTCTGTCCATCATTCCAATAACGGTTTCACCCGCCGTGCAGATGCTGGAACCTCTCTTTTTAAACAATTGTTTTAAATGTACATAAATCATGCTATAACCACTACCAATCCTGTTGATAAGTCGATTTGCAAAACGGACTTAGGCAAGGTTTATTGGTTTTTGCACCATTCCCGTCACAGCCCCGGATTTCCTTCCGCTTGTAGATGTATCTAAGCAAGCTTGAGCTGCATGGATTCAAGTCCTTTGCCGACCGAACAACCGTCGACTTTGCCGATGGTGTGACGGTTGTTGTAGGCCCCAACGGTTGTGGCAAGTCAAACATTGTAGATGCCGTACGCTGGGTAATTGGTGAGCAACGCGCCCGCATTCTGCGCTCGGACAAGATGGATAGTGTCATTTTCAACGGAACGTCCAAGCGGCGTGCCCTCGGAATGGCCGAAGTACTCCTGACCATCGAGAACACACGCGGTATCCTCCCAACGGAGTACAGTGAAGTAACCATTGGTCGCAGACTCTTCCGAAGCGGGGAGTCAGAGTACATCATGAACGGGGTGAACTGCCGGCTCAAGGACATCACCGACCTGTTCATGGACACGGGAATGGGCGCTGGTGCCTATTCGGTCATCGAGCTGAAGATGATCGAAGAGATCCTTTCGGACAATGCCGCCGACCGTCGCCATTTGTTTGAAGAGGCCGCCGGCATCACCAAGTACAAGATTCGCCGCGGTCAAACGCTGCGCAAGCTCAAAAGCACCCAGGGCGACCTCAATCGCGTTCGCGACCTGACTGACGAGTTGGACAAGCGCGTTCGAAGTCTGGAGCGACAGGCTCAGAAAGCGGCTCGCTTCAAGAAATACGACGAGCGTCTGCATCACTTGGAAGTCTCCCTGGGACTGCTCGAATACCGCAAGCTTTCAGCAGATATCGAGCTGGTGCAAAAGGACATGGGCAAGCTGACGGATGCGGCTGCCGCATTTACGGCCAAATTGGCCGCCGAAGAGGCTGCACACGAATCCCTGCGCACTGAGCACGTCAATCGCGAAAAGGGCGTTGTACATGCCCAATCCTTGCTTACCGAGCATATGGATGCGCTCAGGGCCGCAGAGTCGGATCTCCGCGTCGCTACCGAACGCCTCTCCACGATCTCCCGTGATCTCACCCGCCTGGATGAGGAAGCGAAGGCCGCAATTGGTCAACGGGAGAATTTCGAGTCCGACCTCGAGCGCTACGAAAAGGAGTACAATGACGTTGTACCAGCCGCCGAGAAGGCAGAGGCTGAGCTGTCAGATGCCAAGCGCATCCGCGATGAAGCCCAGACCACCCAGCAGAAGCATCAGGTCAAGCTGCATAACCTGCGACTTCAGGAGCGGAAAGTGAGCTCGGAAAAAGCAGACATGCAGCGTCAGATTGATCGACTTTCCAGCCGTATAGAAATAACGACGGTGGATCTGGAAGAAACCCGTTCCGCCCTGGAGCATCACGATTCCACAACCGTCGATCTTGATGCGGAAGTCCAGGCAGCGGCTACTGCTCTGGAGACGGCCCGTAATGCGGCCTCAGCTGCACGGGATGCACTCCGAGGACTGGAGGAAGAGAAGAATCGACTCGAGTCCGAGTGGAACGAGCTGCAAGGGACCCTGCGGAGGCTGGAGCGCTCCCATGACGGAGCAGCCTCGGAAGTGCGCCTCCTCGAAGGATTGCTCAGTTCCTACGAAGACCTTTCCGAGTCCGTCCAGTATCTCGCAAATACACCGGGATGGTCCGATTCCGATCTCCTGACCCTGGCTGATGTCATTCGCTGCGAGGATGCTGTTGCTGGAGCCGTACAGGCTGCAATGGGCGACTTGTCCAGCTGTATTGTGGTAGCCACCGAAGACGAGGCCGCCCGGGCAGTCGCCAATCTGCGCAAGGACGAAAAAGGGCGCGCTACTTTCCTGATCCTGGACAAACTGCGTGCTCCGGGAATTCCCTCAGCGCCCGCCGGTGCCACCTCGTTGGCCTCACTCGTCGAGCCCATCGATCTTGTATACCAGACCCTCGTCGACCTTGTATTCGGATCGACGTTCCTCGTAGATACCCTTGAGAATGCCTCGGTTGACGAGGGCGTCCGGTTGGTCACACCAAATGGCGAGTGGCGCGACGCTCACGGATATCTGCATGCCGGTAGTGGCGATGCGACTTCCTCAGGATCTGCCACGCGGATGGGCCGGCGCGAGCAACTGGAACGTGCTCGCGTGGAATTGAATGCCGCGGCAAGCGTGCTGCGCGAGACGGAAAAGAAGCGTGATGCACTGCGGGATGCCATGGGAGCCGTATTGCTTTCGGATGCAAAAGAGGCCGTTCGAGCGGCTGACCGGGTGTTACTCGACGCGGAGCGGATGCAGTCTCGCATGAGCGCATCAGCCGATATGGCAGGAGGACGCGCCAAGGAGCTGAACGACCGGATCGGGACGCAAGAACGAACGCTCACGCAAGCCCAAGCTGATCTGGAGAAGGCTTCTGCTTCCGTCAAGACCTTGACGCTCCAGGAAGCAGACATGCAGCAGAAGCGGACGGATGCTGAAGAAGCCTTTGCAGGCATCGAAGAGGCCAGTCGCAAGGCGTTCAGCCTGTTCAACGAAGCCAACATCACGGCTGTCCAGGCTCGTAACCGCATGGACAACCTGAAGCGCGAATTGACCCGTGTGCGTGCCGATCTGGAGACGCTGACTCGCCGAGCCGAAGAGCGCAAAGGGGCCACCGAGCAATTGCTCAAGCAGCGTCAGGAACTTCAGACGCGATGTAACGAGCTGCAGGAAACCATTCAGGAACGACAGAAAGGAAGACTTGAGCTGGACGAGGCCGTTTCGGCTGCCAAAGAACGGCTGATGGAAACCAAGGTCGAGATTTCTGAGCTGGAAGCACGTCTTCGGGAGCTGCGTCGGGAGCGGGAATCCGCCATGCGCGGGGAGTCCGACCGGGCGGTAAGACGTGCCGAGCTGGAGACCCGTTTGGAAGACCTTCTGGCCTCGTTCGACGAGGATCATGAGCTGGATCTGAAGACGCTGATCTGGGAGATTCCTGAAGACTTCGATCGAAAAGAAGCCCGCAGCGAGGTCCAGGATCTGAAGAACAAGATTCGGCATCTCGGACCCGTCAATGCGCTGGCGCTCGAATCCTTTGAGGAGGAAAAAGAGCGGCTGACGTTCATGAATGAGCAGCTGGAGGACTTGATATCGGCCGAGTCCACACTCATGACTACGATCGACGAGATCAACACAACTGCCCGTCAGCGTTTCGACGAAACATTCAATGCCATCCGGGAAAATTTCCGAAAGCTGTTTGAAGACCTTTTTGGCGAGGGAGCATCAGCAGATATTGAGTTGCAGGATGATCACGACCCGCTCGAGTCGGACGTCAACATCTACGCCAAGCCGCGCGGCAAGAAACCAAGCGTCCTTTCACAGCTCTCGGGTGGGGAAAAGACGTTGACGGCAATTGCCCTGCTGTTCGCGATTTACCTGGTCAAGCCGAGTCCTTTCTGTATCCTCGATGAGGTCGATGCGCCCCTCGATGATGCCAACGTGGATCGCTTCATGCATCTGATCCGCACCTTCTCCGACTCCACGCAATTCATCCTGGTCACGCACAACAAACGCACCATGGAAGCTGCAGATCGCATGTACGGCATCACGATGGCCGAACAGGGCGTCTCGAAGCTGGTCGGCGTGAAGTTCGAAGCCGAAGAAGAGAGCGAAGAGGTTGAAGCCGCCTGATCGTGGCGCTTCAATCGGCCTGGAAACACGTTTCCCTGCGAGCAAGCCTGGGCAAGGGCGTAGCGTATTGCATCTAACGACCACGTGCAGGGCTCACGTTCTCCTTTGGTAACATCGCAAGCGAGGGTATGCTATTCCAAATGACGTTTGTCCGGCCGGCAGGCCGGACTCTCATTTGAATAGCATGCCCGAGCTACTCGTAATCGTGCTCGAAGTACTCGATTCCTCTTCCAGGATCGGCACTGGCCATACCCTTCTTTCGAATACGCTCGGCCAGACGTTCTGCAAACACCTCTGCCGGATCATATCCGTAGTGACGCAACAGGTGGTTCATTGCGATGACTTCGCAAAGCACTGTCACGTTCTTGCCAGGTGTAATCGGCAGCATCACGAGCGGAAGCTCGGCACCGAGAATATCATAGGTCTCTTCGACCATTCCCAGACGGGTATACTCTTCATCCGGGTCCCAAGGGTGCAGATTGACCACCACCTCGATGCGTTTCTGGAAGCGGATGGCACGAATACCAAACATGGCTCGCACATCGACCAAGCCTAGACCCCGGATTTCCATGAAGTGCTGTACCAGATCCGTTCCAGATCCCATCAGCACTTGCCCCTCCTTACGCGTGGCCATGACCACATCATCAGCAACCAGGCGATGACCACGCTCTACCAGGTCGAGAGCAACTTCACTTTTACCGATTCCAGCTGGACCGATGATGAGTAGCCCGATCCCGTAGACATCAACCAGTGACCCATGCAGGGATTGCTGAGGAGCGAACTGATCTTCCAGAAAGTCCCTCAGCAGGAACATGAACTTCGTGCTTGGCACTTCCGTCACGTAAACAGGGACGCCGGCGTTGGAAGCCAGGCTGAGCAGCTTTTCGTCCAGCTGGTTTCCTTCGGTGCAGATAATGCACGGGATGGGAAACTTCAGCAGATTATTGAACGCTCTGACACGATCCGCTACCTCAAGTCCCGCCAAAAAGCGGCATTCCGTATTGCCGAGCACTTGAACACGCTGATGCGTGAACAGGTCTAGATAGCCTGCTAAAGCCATCCCTGGCCGGTGCAGATTGCTCTCGACAATCAGCTTGGTTTCGGCGTTCTCAGCATTCAGCGGCTTGACCGGAATGCCCACCGTTTTGTCCAGCTGCTCGACAGCAAACGCTACCGAGATGGACTCTTTTTTGAAGGTCTTGGGCTTACGTGCCATCGGTCAACCGACGGTAAAGGAGTGGATCAGGGCACTTCGACGGTGTCGAGAATGCGCTGTACGATGTCCTCGCTGCTGATTTCCTCCGCTTCCGCCTCATAGGTGACGGCGATGCGGTGTCGTAGAACATCCATCGCGATGGACCGGACGTCTTCGGGCGTAATGTACGCACGATGCTGAAGGAAAGCGTGCGCACGAGCAGCAAGGTTCAGGTTGATTGTCGCACGTGGCGAGGCGCCATACTCGATCAATGGCTTAAGCATACCCAGACCGACAGATTCAGGCTCTCGTGATGCCACGACCAAATCGACGATGTACTGTTCTACCCGCTCATCGATGTACAGGGCATTGAGCACCGCTCGTGCATCCAGGATCTGCTTGGGCGTCACCACTTCCCTTACGACGGTTTTCTCGCCCGTTCGAGCCATGCGACGCATGATTTCGAGCTCTTCATCACGGGTGGGATAGCCCACCTTGATCTTCATCATGAAGCGGTCAACTTGGGCCTCTGGCAAAGGGTACGTGCCCTCTTGCTCAATCGGGTTTTGTGTAGCCAGGACAAGGAACGGTGCTTCAAGCGGGAACGTGGTCTCTCCGATAGTGACCTGACGCTCCTGCATGCTTTCAAGCAAAGCGCTCTGAACTTTCGCAGGTGAGCGGTTGATCTCATCGGCCAGGATGATATTCGAAAAGATGGGCCCTTGCTTGATGGAAAAGCTGCCTTCCTTCGGATTGAAAACCAGCGTACCGAGAACATCGGCAGGAAGCAGGTCGGGTGTGAACTGAATGCGCTGGAAGGAAGTGCCAATGGCGCCTGCCAGCGAGGAAACCGTCAGTGTCTTGGCCAGACCTGGCACTCCTTCGAGTAAGATGTGGCCATCTCCAAGTAACCCGATCAGCAACCGCTCTACCATGTAGCGCTGCCCAACCACCACTTTACCGATCTCCGTCATGAGATCGTCAATAAAAGAGCTTTCTTTCGCAATGCGGTCATTGACCGCCGAAATATCAAATTCTGTACTCATCCGTGTATGGGTAAATCAATTACGTCAGATGATAAACGTTTCTACGGCTTCGCTGGTATGTTCGTCCACATTTTCCCGGACTTGATCGAGAAAGGCAGGCAGCGAGAAGGGTTGACCCATTACGAGCATGCACCCGCCTTCGCCTGACTGAACAACCCCGAATATACCTTCAAGAGATGCCGATTCCGCCAGTTGCGTAATATGCTGGTGCACGGACGTCGTCGTGTCCCAATCGTTGGTCTTGGACGCTTGGGATATCATCATCAAGGCCCCGAGGAACTGCCAATCGGACTTTTTGATGGCAACTACTCCTTTCTGGACATTGCGATTTTCGGTGACCAAGTGGCGAAGCGGCGACTTGTGACGCCAGCCTACAACCTGCAGGGCGCGCTCCAGATCGCGGTGCTCCAAATCGCGCAGAGACGTCAGGGACGTGAACTCCTTCTTCTGCAGCTTCTCCGTCACCATCGTGGCCCGCTCGAACCGCTTGACCGATGCTGCCATCGGCTGCTTCCAGTCATGGGAGGTTTCGATGATGGCAAATCCTGGTCGATTGGTTGCATCCGAAGTCACAGGCAGGAAGCTGAGTGACTTCGTGTCCACAAGCAAGAAAGGCTCATCGTCGCGACTCAGACTCGCAACAACAAATGCCGGGCTGAAGCGATGTCCGTACCAGTCGGTGAGTGCTTCAATGGCTGCGTCACGTAAGTCTTTTTGCATCTCGTCCGGGGACACTGAAGCAGACGCGGGCTGCGTGCGATCATGCTTCAATGCATCCAGACCCAGCAAGAGACTCGTAGCTACGGCTGCATGAAACGCCGCTCCCAATCCCGTCGGAATACCCCCGACAATGGATATGTCAAACTGCGATGCGTCACTCCCATGGGCCTGGATGATCCGGGCGACGAGTCCACCGAATCCGTTGACCTCTGGATCAGAGGCAGAGAATTGAAGAGTATCTGTCACGCCCTCAATGACCACGCGCGTTGTGGATCCCGTATGCTTTCTCACGGATACAGCCACACCCTGGTTCAGTCTGAGCATCAAGGCGAAGCCATCGAAGTAATGCGTCTGGTCGGCAATGATGCCAGCGGCACCATGGCTGAAAGCCGTCTGGGGAACCCCACCGCTGGCACCCAAACGATCCATCAAGATGGAATGGGCTCGGTCCACATACTGGGATGGACGAAGCACTTCATTTGCCTGCATCCGATTCAGCGCATACAGGAAAGGCCGCACAAATGATGGCGTAGGACCTCCTTTGGTACCGAGTCGTCGCGCTGCCATCTCAGTTCCCCCCCAGAATGGAGCCTGTTTCGGGCCGATGTCCATTCACAAAATCACGGGCCTGCATGCGCTGCCGTCCTTCAATCTGCACTTCATCCAGGATCAAGGATCCGCGACCGGTTGCCACTTCAAGATCTGGCTCAGTCTGGATGATAGCTCCCGGAATCGCAGACACACTGCTGTTTCCCAGTCGCGATCGATAAATCTTGAATTGCTTTCCCGACCACGACGTAAATGCCCCCGGGACGGGGGAAACGCCTCTGATCAGATTATGGATGTGGGTTGCGTCCGCACGCCAATCGATGGCACAGTCCTCCCTAAAAATCTTCGGAGCGGGACTGGCCTGGGAATCATCTTGCGCTTGGGCGCGAGCCGCTCCCTGCAAAATGGCTCGGGTTGTCTCCACGACAACATCGGCCCCAAGCTCCATCATGCGATCGTGGACTTCACCAGCTGTTTCGTCCGGTCCAATTGGCATCGAACGCTTCATGATGATATTGCCCGTATCCACCTTCTTCTTGAGGAAAAAGGTCGTCACACCCGTTTCTGTATCACCCGCCATAATGGCGCGATTGATGGGGGCGGCGCCGCGATAGGCTGGAAGCAACGATCCGTGCAGGTTGAACGAACCCAATCGGGCCGCTTCAAACACGGCTTCTGGCAGGATTCGAAAAGCGACCACGACAATCACATCTGGCTGAAGATGTCGAATCTGATCAGCGAATGCCGGATCCTTGACCTCTTCGGGCTGGATAATGGTCTCAATTCCCAGCTCCAGGGCAGCTTCTTTCACGGCTGTCGCCGAGGTCTTCTGACCGCGTCCTCTCTTGCGATCTGGCGCCGTAACCACCGCTACGGGGGTCAGTCCTGCTGCCACCAAGGCACGAAGGGACGGCACCGCAAAGTGCGGTGTGCCCATGAACAGGATACGAGGGGTGTCGTCGCTGGACGCTGGCATGAAAAAGTCGGTCAGCCGGCCTTTCGGATTGATTGGCAAACGTACGCGCCAGAAGGGAACGCGTTCAATGCTCGATGAACGGGGTGGCCCTTCTTACACGGTAAAGTCCGTGCCACCCCCTATCCAACAATACCGTGGTTAGGTTGCCAAGTCCGTAAAAGGCAAAGCGCGCCCGCATGCTGGCATGCGGGCGCGCTTCGTAACAGTCACATTGAAAGCCTAGTAGAGACGTGTGCGTTCGTCCCAAACATTGAACAGCAGCTCATAATCACCGAATCCGGTCTTGTCGACAAAGATGAACTGGCGACCGATGCGCTCAAAGGTCCAGATTTCGTACGGCTCATAGTCGAAGCTGTGCGGCTTGCGACGAATGTGATCCGGCTCGCCAAATCGAACCAATACATAACCGCGATCCGTTTTCCATCCTTCGGTGATGGACACACCATAATTACGGTTGGCGGCGTTGATGCGATAATAGTACGCTTCCATGCGCTCATTGCGCAGCGTGCCCGGCGTGGGGTCACGCTTGTCCCAGAAGTTCTCGAATCGTTTGATGCGCTCCACTTCGTCAGGCGCTTCCTGGATGAAATTGAGGTCCCGCGCCTCGGCGATGTATTCCATTTGGGCAATCGCGTCTTCGAGGTTTTGGATGTGAGAGGCCAAGCCGTTCCACTCAACCATGAAGGATTGCTCGGCCGAGTCAAATACCTCACCGGTGACCGAATCCGATACGGTCAGTGCGACAGAGTAAGCGCCTACCTTCAGGTCCTGCATCGGGACCGTCACAATGAATTGGTTTCTCGTGGTGTTGACGCGGACCATGTCTTCCTGCGTTACCACGATGTCGGACTCCACAACTTCGCCCTCGGGCATGTTGGTCGGCATGACTGGAGCGGTCCCATCCATGCGGGTCCGGCGCACGACGCGTGTCACGTCCAGTTCGCGGTCAGCGTCCGAGTAGATCTCATATAAGATCTGAAAGCCGGCCTCATCGCTGCCGATACGCATGTCGACACGGGGCACGATCGTGAAGTCAGTCTCGTCGTACGAGTCGATGAGGGTGACATCCGAGACCGCTACTTCACCATCCATTTCGCGAACGGTGACCGGTACGCTACGCACGTAAGTACGGTTGGAATTACGGTCAGAAACCTCGAATTCGAACAGGTACTTGCCCGGATCGATAGCTAGCGTCTGGGTCGTGAAATCGTGGCGGGCATCGGACTGGGTCTCCAGGTAGGAGTTCACCGTTACATTCGCGTTCCAGATACGGGACTGGACCAGATTGCGAAGCCGATCGTCTTCGGACCACTCTATGGCATCGAGTTTCACTTCATATCCCGCCGTAAACCCTGAAGACGAGTTGATGAAACTCATTTGCGTGATCGGGACACGAGTATAAATATCAACTTTCGGACTGTTGAGCCCATCGTCGCTACGTGAAGCAATGATGTCTACTTCGAAATCGGCTTCTGCGATCTGAGCCAACGCTGGCTGCGAAAAGCCAACGAGGAAGGCCATCAAAGCCATTGCTTGCCCGAGTCTACGAAGCATGGACACCCACGTGGGCAACGTGGCATCCGTCGAAATGGCATGTGCGGGACGCATCATTTTAGCTTCGTCGTAGCGGGTGTGTTTATGCGTCGAAAGACGACTGAACATAGGTTTGGACCTGAAAAATCGGATTTCCTCTTCCTGCCTCGTGCTCTCCTTTACAGATCCCAATGGGGGCTAGAACAGATTCGTTATCTCAGGTGATCTGAAACAAATATCGGACTTTGAAGAGGGACAGTCCATGACCGGAGAACAGACCGTCATTTTTCCGTGATGAACGGTAACGGGTCCTTCACGAACCGACTGGGGCGGGAAACCAGTCTTATTCGCTTCCGAACAGAGCCCCAACAAAGCCTGCGCGATCGAAAACCTGCAGATCGTCAATACCCTCTCCAACACCGATGTATTTTACGGGGATGCGAAACTCGTTCGAAATGCCAATCACAATACCCCCTTTGGCAGTACCGTCCAGCTTCGTCAGAATCAGCCCGGATACATCTGCCGCATTGGTGAACTCCTGAGCTTGCCGAATGGCATTCTGACCCGTGGAGGCATCCAGGACCAAAAGCACTTCATGAGGAGCGCCGGGAATTTGCTTTTCCATGACCCGCTTGATCTTGGTCAGCTCATCCATAAGGCCGCCTTTCGTGTGCAGTCGGCCAGCCGTGTCTACCAACACGACATCGACGTTTTTCCCCTTGGCTGCACCGAGCGTATCGAATGCCACAGCTGCTGGATCGGCGCCGTGACCCTGCTTGATAATGGGCACATCAGCACGCTGAGCCCAGATATCCAACTGTTCAGTTGCTGCAGCTCGAAACGTATCGGCCGCACCCAACATCACGGACTTGCCAGCCGCTTTATACCGCGCAGCCAACTTGCCGATACTGGTGGTTTTGCCCACTCCGTTGACACCGACAACCATAATGACATGAGGCTTGCCAGGGAGTGGAGCCTCAAAATCGATGGGCTGGGCAGGATTGTCATCCAACAGCAAACCACTGATCTCGTCACGGATCAACGCATTCAAATCGTCCGTGGAGACAAACTTATCACGTGCGACCCGCTCCTCCACCTTACGGATGATGTCCACCGTCGTCTTGACGCCGACATCACTTGTGACGAGCGCTTCCTCCAGATCGTCCAGCAATTCGTCGTCAACCTGATCCTTACCCCGGACCAGCTTGTTGATCTTACCGAAGAACGAACTCCGCGTCTTTTCAAGACCGGATTCGAGTGACTCCTGCTGCTTAGAACGATTGAACAGACCCATGAAGGTGCATCATTAACTGAAAGGGAAAGCTGACCAGGCCAATCCTGGAGGGCGACATCTCAGCCTTCAGCTGACGACTCTTCCGAACCCGCAACCGGGTGTTCGGGATCCTGTCCTGCACCCGTCGAACCGAGAATTGAAAAAAAGCGCACCATGTACCGCAGGAATGAGTAGGCCAGGAGCACAGTGCTGGCCCAGATACAGAATTCCAGTACTGGGGCATCGGCTCGAAGAAGGGCCGCGAGCGCTGTGATCGCGACAGCCGTTACAGCCACTTTGCCCGACCACATGCTTTGGGTTATTGCTCCCGTTCGGACACGAATGATTCCACCTCCGATCAGGATGGCAATGTCGCGTACTGCCAGAGCAGCAAGAAACCATACAGGTAGACTTCCCTGGATTGTGAGGGCCGCAACTACCGCCCCACCGCCAATTTTGTCCGCCATCGGATCAAGGACCTTTCCCCACTCGGAAACGGAGTTCGACCATCGTGCAATACGCCCGTCGAAGTAATCTGAAGCAATTGCCAGGACCACGATGATCATGATCCAGAACAATGTGCCTTCATTCACAATCAACCAGAAAAGCGGAATGATCAACACGAGACGCAACATGCTCAGCACGTTCGGCATCGTCCAGAATCGTCCCAGGTCGGACCAGTTTTCGGAAGGAGTAGAGCTCATGTCGGCAAGATACGTTGTCCGGTTGCCGCTATGCGAGGCTTCTCCGCGTATCCATCATTCCTGGAGCCAACCCGTGTCTATTGCCAAGGCTGAGATGGCCGGGAGCTGGGTCGTGATCTTGCCCTCTCCGTCAACACGAACCACTTCGCATGCAGCGCCCGCCAACCGATTGCAATAGGCGCCTGGAGCCAGTGACGTCTGCCACGTCCCATCCAGAGCAGCTTCGGCTCCGTTGATGAGCACGAAGCCCTGATCCTGCCGACCGAAAGCAATAACGTTTTCTCCGTCGGTCCACCAGTTCGACACCTCCTGCACACCCCGAACCTGCTGGTGAAATGCAACCGCTCCTGCAATCACAGGCCAGCGATGTTCGCAGACCCACTCCCCTTGCCCACAGTTCAAACCGTCCGGCGAATGAACGGGCTTGATGGCTTCATCGGCATCCATAGGGGGGCCCTGGGAATCCGTGCCGAAGGAAAAGCTCGACATGACGCGCTTGGCGCCGTAAGGCCAGGCCAGTGTTGCCACTTGCGCCAATTCGTAGAGCGCACCATCCTTGTAATTGATGGCCGCCTCACCGCCGTGACCCCGCTGCCTGTCGTGGTTGTCTACAAATACCATGGCCCTATCAGATGGGATGTACTCTCGCGAGGTCCAGAACCATCCTTCAGGTGCAAAATCTGACCACGTTCGATTCCGCAGCATATCCCCCATGGCCTCGGTGTAGGAAAATTCCGTCAGGTCACCAACAGCCTCATATTCCTTCATCCAGTCGACGTATTGCCCCCCTGTAGCAACTTCCTGAACCACCCACACCTCTTCCGGGACATACGAAAGCATGGCCGTGATATCCTCAGGCAATACGTGTTTTGCCGCATCTACGCGGAATCCTTTCACTCCCAGAGAGGCCAAATCAGCCAGATAGGCACCCACAGTCTGTCTCACGTGCTCCGACTCGGTGGCCAGATCGGACAGATCCACAAGCTCGCATGTGCGCAGCTGATCGACATCATTCCAATCCCAGATATCGTTGTTCTCTGTCAAAGCGCACTGATGGAAGTCTTCCCTCGTATACAGACCGGGATATTCAAGCGGACCAAATTCGGTACCTGCCGTCCCCTTTGCCGTAAAAACCAGATCGCCATCGTGTCGAAGGTCCGCATCGGCCATGTGGTTGACGATGACATCCACGACTATATCAACGCCAACGGCATCACAGCGAGCCACCATGTTGGCAAAGGCTGCCCGGTCTCCGCTTCGGGTCTGTAGCTGATAACTGACCGGCTGGTAGCGCTCAAACCAGGGACGCCCGACGATGATGTGATTCTCGGCAGGGGGACTGACCTGTACTGCGGCATAGCCATGGGGAGCCAGGAAGTCCTCACACTCTCGCGCGACGTCGTCCCAGCGCCATTCGAACAGATGCACGATGGCGCCTTCCGGTGCGGACCCACCAGACTCGGTCGACGGAGCTTCAGGGCTGGTGCAGCTTGCAATCAGGGCAAGAAGCAGCGGTAGACAGAGCAGATTCCGGTTCATGGCAGTCAGGATCAAGCGTTGGCAGGGGCGTTTTCTTTTACGAGCGTCCATGCGAGCGTGCTGATGAGCAGCGACCCGGCACAGATGGCAAATATGATGTTCTTGTTTGCCGCGGCTCCGATGAGTTCGCCGATGCCGAGAGAGGCCACGAGCTGGGGCAGCACAACGGAAAGGTTGAAGAGACCCATGTACTGACCCATCTTTGTCTGGTCGACTTTCTGGGACATGATGGCAAATGGAAGACTGACCGTCGCGGCCCAACCCACGCCGACGACACCCATCATGATATAGACCATGAGGGGCGTCCCACCCATAAACAGGATGCCGGAATAACCCAGGGTCATTACACCCAGACAGGCCATGTGTGTCTTTACACGACCAATTTTCTCCGTAATGGGCTCCAGTACGAATGCGGGTAGCAAGGCCCCGACAGCATTCAAAACGAGGAAACTGACGGACACTACCCTGCCCATTTGGACATCTGAAAGTCCTGGCATTTCGTATGTGACATAGGCAAACATGTAGACAAACATGGTCTGTACGCCTACCCAAGTAAACGAATGGGCTGCAAGGATTTTCTTGAATCCGAGGTCAGAGGCAGCCTCTTTTGACAATCCTTCCTCCTTCTTGAACAGGGACTCGGCTACCAGAAAAACTGTCAGCACGCCCAGTCCGGCCTCCACCCAATAGTGTCCCAGGTCAACTTCCATTACCCGCAGGGTCATGGCATAGACGGAATAGATGAAGAAGCCCCAAAGCGGACGCGTGGTTCGGACCAGCTCATTGAATGAAAAGCCGGGGCCAGCGGCGGCGGCTCCCTGATCATCACGGAGTTCGCGGGGCTCCTCGATAAAAAATGTAGGGACCACCGAGAAGAGGAAGACGAGGACAGCACCACCGTAAATGAGGGTGATGTTACCCATGACGGCGCCCACGGCGTAGGCCAATACGCCAAACGTACCGGACACGGTTTGCATCCAGGTGTACCCTTTCGTCCGCTCGGTGCCCTCGGGCGTGACATCGGCGATGACCGAGCGGGTGGGATTGAAGCTGACATTGATGGCCAGATCCAGGGTCAAGGCGACGGCGATGGCCACGCCCAGTATGCCTTCGATTCCCATCGCTGTCGAAATCACATCGATGTTCGGCAAGGCCAACAGCATGAGCGTGGCAAGGACTCCACCGATCAGGATGAACGGTCGACGGCGGCCGTTCCAGAACCAGACGTTGTCAGAGATAATGCCGATCACAACCTGCCCAAGGATGCCTGCAATGGGACCCGCTGCCCAAACCAGTCCGATCTCCTCGATTTCAAGGTGATACTTGGTGCTCAAAATCCAGCTCAATGCCGAAATCTGGACCGACAATGCAAAGCCCATAGCCGTTGCCGGCAGGCTAAGCAGCATGAAGAAGGATTTGGTGAGGTTCTTCTGACTGGACAGCATGGTGCGATCGCTCGGATGGAGAATGGGCAGAGAGAATGGCTCCGTATCGGCTTCCACCAGCGTGGAATCC
>CALIKL010000041.1 GCA_938018055.1 uncultured bacterium | reverse complement strand
CTGGAAGAAAGGGTTCCAGATCCATGAGGTGCCCATCGTCTTCACTGAGCGAACGGAGGGCCGTTCCAAAATGAGCAAGACGATTGTCCGAGAAGCCACATGGAAAGTTTGGGAGCTTCGTCTACGCTCCCTATTGGGTCGACTTTAAGGTCTGAACAGACCAAGATCAGCTGGCAAAGATCGGAGCGTAGTTCCGTCGGGGAGTCTGGGTCACGTGGCTCCTGCACCCGTTTTTCACTCGCTCATTCGAGCACCAGAGGCGATTTTGCCTCTCCAACTATTCTCAGTACGCAATCTGCGAGAAGAAGCCCGATGTACGATCACCTGACGACCCCGACCGGTGGCGAAAGCGTCACCATGAACAACGGGACCCTGAGCGTTCCTGACACCCCCATCATTCCATTCATCGAAGGCGATGGCATCGGCCCCGACATCTGGCGGGCTGCACAGAACGTGTTCGATAACGCCGTTGCCAAGGCCTACGCTGGTCAGCGGCGCATTGAATGGTTCGAGGTCTATGCGGGCGAGAAGGCATACGACAAATTTGGAGAATGGCTACCAGAAGACACCCTTCAGGCTATTCGCAACCACCTAGTTTCGATCAAGGGTCCCCTCACGACTCCTGTCGGCGGTGGTATCCGTTCGCTTAACGTGGCCCTGCGCCAAAAGCTGGACCTGTTCGCCTGTGTTCGTCCTGTGCGCTACTTCAGCGGCGTACCTTCACCGGTCAAGACGCCTGAGAATGTGGACATGATCATCTTCCGCGAAAACTCGGAAGACATCTACGCCGGTATCGAATTCGAGGCAGGTACCGAGGACGCTGCGAAGTTCGCTGAGGCACTGAAGACCGCGTTTGGTGATCGTTTCTCCAAAGTTCGTTTCCCCGAGACCTCCGGATATGGCATCAAGCCGATTTCGAAAGAGGGAACGCGCCGCATTGTCCGCGCCGCGATCAAGTATGCTATCGACCAGGGCAAGGACTCCGTGACGTTGGTCCACAAGGGCAACATCATGAAGTTCACGGAAGGCGCCTTCCGTGACTGGGGTTACGAGGTTGCTCGCGAGGAATTCGGTGCAGAAGTCATGGGCGAAGGTCCATGGTGCAAGCTGCCCAACGGCATCGTCATCAAGGACGTGATCGCTGACGCCTTCCTGCAGCAGATTCTGACGCGTCCGGCCGAATATGGCGTTATCGCAACGATGAACCTGAACGGTGACTACATCTCGGACGCCCTCGCTGCACAGGTCGGTGGTATTGGCATCGCTCCAGGCGCCAACATCAACTACGACACGGGGCTGTCCATCTTCGAAGCTACCCACGGTACCGCACCGAAGTATGCCGGACAGGACAAAGTGAATCCGGGCTCGGTCATCCTCTCGGGTGAGATGATGTTCCGGTTCATGGGCTGGAACGAAGCGGCCGACCTGATCGTGACCTCGCTCGAGAAAACCATCAGCCAGAAGCGCGTGACCTACGATTTCGAGCGGCTGATGGACGGAGCTACGCTACTCAAATGCTCTGAGTTCGGGGAAGCCATGGTCGAAAACATGGGCTGAAGATCCTTACGGTTCGAGCACCATTGAAGAGTGGAAATGGCGCCCCACCGCATGGTGGGGCGCCCTTTCTTTCGTTTCGCGTCCGATGTCGAGCGTCCCGCTCGAACGACTACCTAGAGTTGAAAATTCTTCCGCTTGGCAGCGATGTCCTCGAACAAATTGTCGAAATGCTCCACGTGCTGGCCCCACTCAAGGTGCTCGGAGATTCCGCGCAGCGTGGAGACGGGTAGCGGTCGATCCTCTCCTTTCAAGATCCGCGCCATCATCTCGAAGAGCTCATCCTCTGTGTCGTAGAGGATGGGTGCATGCAGCAACGGGCTGTGCAGTGAATCGGGAATCAGCTCGGGATACGACAGTCGTCTGGGTAGCAGCGGGTGGCATCCGCAGTAGATGGCTTCCAGCATCGAGATACCGAAAAATTCGTGCTTGGACGTCGAGACAACCAGATCCGCACGGTGAAGAAGCCTGCTGTATTCCCGGAAATCCTCGGCGTAGCCGTAATGGATAATGCGCTCAGCGTAGCGCTCGAATGCCCGCTCGAATTCTTTGGGCTGCTCTTCGAAGTGCTCGCCAGCGAGGATCAGTCGGAAGGTGTGGCCAGAATCATCAAGCCGATTCATCACCCGGAAAAAAGCCTCCGGGTCCTTGTCGTATTCCCAGCGCTGATTCCACAGAACGATGGGCGGCTTCATGCCGGGACCCCAGTCATGGCCTTCATAGGCCGAGGCATACTTGTCGTGACCTCGCAAATCCAGACCAAGATGCAATACTGAACTCTTGTCCCGTATATGCGCCGCCGTCTTCAAATGGGTGTAGTCGGGAAAGAGGCGCAGCAGTCTCGGTAGAGCCTCTACAAACTGATCATAGTGGAACTGCGAGTTGAACAGCACATGATCCGCGGCCAGGCAGGACAGGTAATTGATGTATCCGTACGTGTGATCGCGCTCCTTACCCTCGGGAAGCGGATAGGTGAGCTGATTCTCGTGCATGTACATCACGACCGGTACACCCTCCAACTCAAAGCGGGTCAGCGCAAGAAAAGCCGGGAGGTTTACCATGCTCGAAGCGAAAATCACGTCAGGTTTTTCCTTGTCGTGATACATCCGTTCAGCCTTGCGTGCCATCGTAACCGCACCGCCGTGCATACGCCACTTCCAGAAGCGAGCGCTCATGGTGATCGTATCGATCTCGTGGCGGCTGTGGCTTGACAAGCCGTCCAAAAACGTGCGGTGCGAACCGCCGTACCAGGGTTCAAGTGCTAGAATGCGCATGCAATCGCTTTATGGTGCCCTGCGTTCAAAAACGTTCGGCTTGCCTGGCGGGCTCGATCAGGACAGGCGTTCCCGCAATTCGGCTTCTTCCTCATCCCGCGCCGGACGGACGATCGAAACGCCCCTGACCTGAAGGAAGTCACGCAGTGTCGCGTCGAGAACTTCCTCGGCGGTCACCAATTCCTCCTCACCGGGCTCCAGCGTGATGCTCCGCGTGGCCATATCGATCTTCACCGTTTGTGTATTGGTGTTCTTGATCAACATTCCTTTGCGCTTGCGGTCACTCATGGTGATGGGCGGCTGGTGCCGGGTAAGGGTCCTGGCTCGTCTGAAACTGTCGCTGCGCTTGGCGCGCGCCAGAGACGGCCGTATGGGTTCAGAATGAGTGGGACGCGTCTTTCGACAGGACCCGACGAATTATACAAAAGCGTGGTTGCATTCACGATCCAGCAGGGTCAGTACCCGGGGCTTCCATCATCATTTCACGCGGTAACCCTTCTTCCCGAAGCTACGTGCAGCATCCAGGCTTACGACTGGCCGCTCAGATCATCCAATATGCATCTCTTTTGCGGGTCATTTCAGGTAGGACTGGACCTTCTCGTGCCCCGCCGGTGCAAACACTGTCTGGCCGCGCTCTCGCTTCCGGGCTCCTTGTGTCTTGCTTGCTTCCGTGTACTCGAAACGTGCCGCATTCCGGATTGGGAGCTTCCCGGATTCACGCCACAAGGTCGCCCGGTAAGCGCCATCTCCTATTATCGGGGCGGATCGCCACTGCGAGCCGTTCACCGCGCTGCCAAGTATGGGCAGGATATGGCTTGCGCCCGTTGGCTGGGACACTACGCATCTCGCCGAATGGGGAGTCGCCAGAATTTTCGCCCGGCCTCGATCGTAGGAGTACCGTCGCACCCTGCAAGATTACGGGAACGAGGGTTGGACGTAGTTGACGAATTGGCCTGCGTGCTTTCGCAACACCTGAGTACTCCAAAAGTGCAGCTCATTGAACGGGTTCGACTGGGGACACCTCAGCGTTTTCAAGATCGGATTGGAAGAGTGTCAAACGTGGAAGGAGTCTTCAGATCTTCAGGGGAGACGATTGCAGATCAGCGGCCATCGGGACCTGTGCTACTGTTTGACGATGTCGTCACAACGGGCGCAACGATGGACGCATGCGCCAGCGTGCTGGAATCGCAGGGGTACTCGGTGGTTTTACTCGCTCTGGCCTTTCGAAGAGAGCTTTTTGCTGGCTGAAATCAATTCGACTAGCGGCCATCCGACGACGGCTCACGACGTACCCGCAGGTGATCAGACTGGCTGCCAACGCCGTCCTTCAGCGGAAATCACCGATGTCGATGCGGTATTCGCAGGCAGCCGCTTCGTCTGGCTCGTTTGTGGCTACGATGACAACACGCGCCCGGGAGACCGCTGAATCGATGATGTCTCGCACAATGGCTACACCGGCCAGATCCAACGTAGCGGTCGGTTCGTCCAGCAGCAATACAGGGGGATCCGAAAGCAAGGCACAGGCCAAACGAACGCGCTGAATCATGCCCGACGAAAACGTACTTACCGGATCATCGGCCCGCTCGATCATCTGAACCTGCTCAAGCACAGCATCGATGCGGGGGTTCTTTTTCCCCATCCCCCGGACAGAGGCCAGAAACTGAAGGTTCTCGCGCGGAGAAAAGCCGTCGTAAACGTTCAAATACGGGGCGACCATCCCACAATGCATGGGTCGGACTTCATCATGCACTGGTGAGCCGTCGACCAGCAATTCCACGTTTCCTTTGGTCGGGTGCATCAAACCAGCCAGAATCCGGACCAGCGTCGACTTCCCCGATCCGTTGGATCCGGTGATCGCCGTGGTCGTCCCACCCCGGAAGCGAGCGTCCATCTTCCGGAATAGCACACGTTGGTCGAATCGGTGACCGAGCCGGGTCGTAGACAATTCGACAGCGAGGGGCGATGTTGGGTGTGAAGACTCCAGAGCTTGGACGGGGTTAGTACGTGAACGCTGGGGCGACAGGCAGCCGCCTGTACGTAGCAAAATAGCCGATGGCAGCGGTTCAGACCACGAATCTGACCATTGGCTCCCGTTGCAGGCTCCTGAACCCGTAGAAAGTTCGTTAATTACGGAGTTCTCGTCCCTCATTTTCTTCCGATTCGCTCCGCAGCATGATCGTTCGTCGCCCTCTTCCTTTCCAGTACATGGGTGCCGGGATGGTCATACTGGCCGCCATGTTGGCGCCGTTCCTTTGGCTGGGCGAGCCAAAGATCCAAGATGTGCCACGGACGGCCTTCCAGGAGACGCGCCTGCCCAATGAATCGGCCTGGCTACAGAGGACCTTCCCTCATTTCAACCACGCTCCGGACGTCTATCGCAAAGCCGTGGCACACACGCAGGGGATGAAGGCCCTGGCCAAGAGCCCGGGAGCCACGTGGGATTTCGCTGGACCCGGCAATATTGGCGGCCGCATCGTGGATGTTGCGTTTGACCCCAGAGACTCCGACATCCTGTGGGTTGCCGCAGCCACCGGGGGCGTTTTCAAAAGCACCAATAAGGGCCGAAACTGGCAGGCCGTATTTGACGAACAGCCCGTTCTGACTATTGGGGACCTTGCCCTTGCTCCTTCCAACCCGGATATCGTGTATGTCGGGACAGGAGAAGCAAATGGATCGGTGAATAATTATGCGGGGGGCGGAATGTATCGCAGTAACAACGGCGGTGCCTCATGGTCCTTCGTCGGGCTCGAATCTACTACCAGCATCGGACGCATTCTGGTTCATCCAGAGAATCCAGACGTGGTATGGGCTGGCGCCATCGGGTCCTACTATCTGCCGGACGAGTATCGCGGGGTGTACAAGTCAATCGATGGCGGGCAAACGTGGGACAAGACGCTGGCCATCAACGATTCCACCGGCGTGATTGACCTCGTCATGCGCCCGGACAACCCCGATGTGTTGTTTGCGGCCTCATGGCAGCGCGTTCGACGACCGACCGGCTCCCGGCTTTTCGGTCGAGGAAGCGGTATCTGGCGAAGCGAGGACGGCGGCGAATCGTGGGAATTGCTCGATCATACGCGAGGCCTGCCAGACCCGAATGACCATCTGGATGCCGAGGGACGTGCGCGGATTGGCCGGATCGGTCTGGCCATCAGCCCTTCGCAGCCGGACACCATGTATGCCTTCTTTTCTGACGGCAATGGGTACCTCGGATTATATGCTTCCCATGACGGCGGCGATTCCTGGTTCGACGCGGATCCAGATCGGCGTATGACACAGAAATCCAACATCGGCCAATCACCGCACCCCATCCTGTTCAATTTCTCCTGGTTCTTTGGCCAGGTACGTGTGCATCCGACCAATCCAGAAAACGTCTTCGTACTGGACGTCCAGGTCATGGAAACGATGGATCCGGATGCGGCATGGGTTCACACGAACGGAACACATGTGGACCACCACGCCATGGATTTTGACCCATTCGACCCCAATATCATCGTGGAAGGCAATGATGGCGGTGTAGCCATCTCCAACGACGGAGGAGAATCCTGGGAGCGCCTTGGCGATCTGCCCATTACCCAGCTTTACGAAGTTTCGTTCGATCCGAACAACCCGGAACGATTATATGCGGGTAGTCAGGATAACCACCCCATTCGAACGGTATCCGGATTCCCCAACGACTGGCAGGATATCCTTGACGGCGGTGATGGTATGGAGGTTCTTGCCGATCCATTGGACCCGAACACTGCTTGGGCCATGATTCAGCTCGGACGACTCTTTCGCATCGACGGACTATGGTCCCCTCCAGGCTTCCCCCAGCCATTTTCTCATGAGGGGGTCGGTATCCCTCCAGACTCGGTCGAGGCGAGAAACTGGAATACACCATTTGTGATCGACCCGTGGGATCCGAATGTATTCTACATGGGCACGACCCGTGTTTATCGAACACTCAATCGGGTCACAGCCAATGCCCCCTGGGAGCCCATCTCGCCGGATCTCACAAAGAAATTGGGATATGAGCGCCTCGGCACACTTACCCGCATCATGCCGGCCCCTTCCAATCCCGATGTGATCTACGCCGGTACCGATGATGGCAATGTGTGGGTATCTCCGGATTTTGGCGTGACGTGGAACGACATAACGGGGGATCTCCCCTTCCGCGCCGTGACGCGCATCGTCGTTCATCCTGACGATCCGGGTACAGTCTATGTCACCTTCTCAGGCCTTTTTTGGAAGGACCGAGAAGCTCATGTTTTCCGTTCGCGCGACATGGGCGCGTCATGGGAGGATGTGAGTGGAACCGGGCCAGGCGCGCTGCCGGATATTCCGGTCAACGCATTTGCCATCGATCCAGAATTCCCGACGCGGCTGTTTGCGGGCACCGACGTGGGTGTCTTCATGAGCGTGGATGAAGGTTCGAGCTGGCAGCCTCTCCAGGAAGGGATGCCTCTTGTGACCGTCACCGATCTGGAAGTGAACAATCTTGACCGGTTACTCATCGCTGCCACGTTTGGACGCGGTGCATGGACATTGCCACTGGACGCCCTCCCTACCACCACGGAGGCGGGCGTGGAAAAACCGGAAGCATTCCTGCTCGAATCTGCATTCCCGAATCCCTTTACCGATGCCGTTCGCGTGACCTGGAGCCAACCCGCAACAGCCGACGTGGAGATCGAAATAGCGAACGTGGCCGGACAGCGCGTGATGCAACATACCTTGCCCATGGTCCCTGCCGGGCCTCAGGAATGGACGTGGAGACCACAGGGAATCGCTGCGGGGACTTATCTGATGCGCGTCACCTCCAGCGGAAAGACGGACACCCGATCTCTGGTTCTCGTGCGTTAATGCGTGAGGAAAGGACCGTTGGTCGTTTTTCAACGAATCCCTACATCGGACTTGGTACGGAGTAGATAAGTTGGCCGCAGTTCCTCGATTCTGAAGGTCATGAATTTCTCCGGCTCCATCCGAATAGCATTAGGACTGCTTGTCCTTGTCATAGGCTCGTCTCCAGCTCAGGCACAACAGTTTTATCGCGCTGACAGTACCCGAATTGTTGCGCCTGCAGGTATGCCGGAAATGATGCGGGGCATTGGCCTTGGAGGATGGTTGGTCCCCGAGGGATATATGCTCCACACGCCTGGCGAATGGGGGCCGCGACAGATCAACGCTGCGATTGTGGATCTCATCGGTGGCGAAGCAGCAGCGACCTTTTGGGATCTGTACCGAACGTATCACGTCGCGGAGAAGGACATTGCAGCTATTGCATCGTGGGGATTTGATCACGTTCGGCTTCCGATGCATTGGAATCTGCTCTACGACGATTGGGATAGCTCGTTCATCGAATCAGGCTTTGCCACCATCGATTCCCTTTTGACCTGGTGCGAGCAGCACGAACTGGGGTTGATCCTTGATATGCACGCTGCGCCGGGAGCGCAAAGCGACGGACCAATTGCTGATTCGGATGGTGAAGCACGCCTCTGGACCGAGCCTGATCCGTATCAGGATATCCTCGTCGATATCTGGGCAGAAATTGCAAGACGCTATGCAAATTCGCCAGCGATCATTGGTTATGACCTCCTCAACGAGCCCGTGACTCCGGACTCTGTTGTCGACCCCGGACAAACCCTGCGAGCCTTGTACATCCGGATTACGGACGCCATCCGGGAGCATGACCCGAATCATATCGTGTTCATCGAAGGCAACTATTTCGCAACCACGTTCGATTACCTGATGCCGCCGTTCGATGAGAACATGGTTTACACCTTTCACAAATACTGGAATCCCGCTGATCTAGGCACCATCTGGTATCTGTTGAATATCCGAAGCGAATGGAATACTCCCCTCTGGCTGGGAGAAACCGGGGAGAACAGCAACATTTGGTACTACCAGACCATGCGGCTGGCCGAGGAAAACGATATCCCGTGGAATTTCTGGACCCACAAAAAAATTCGGACGACCACATCTCCTCTTTCCTCACCGATTTTGCCTGGTTACCAACGCGTGCTGGACTACTGGCATGACTCCGGGCCCCGACCCACGACTGATGACGCCCGCGAAGCACTCTTTGCCCAGGCGCGCGTACTCGACCTTGACTCTGCACGAGTCAACGTTGGGGTACTTCCTGCCCTCATGGATGCGTCTTGGGAGACCCTTCGTCAACCAGTTGCGGAAAACACGATCCCGGGAATCATCAATGCGGTGGACTACGACCTTGGAAATCAGGGTGTCACCTATCTCGACTCCGACTATTGGGCCGTATCTGGAGCGCCCGGAGGCGGAAATTCGGGCACCCATCTTCGGAATGACGGCGTCGATATCGAGCTGTCACTCGATCCGCAGGGACACGCCTACAACGTTGGGTGGCTTGCTCCATTGGAATGGATGGAATACACCGTCGAGGTTACTGAAAGCGGGATCTACAGCGTCGATATTCGCCTTGCCTCCCCTGATGGTGGCGGTAACCTGAACATGTATCTGGACGGGCAGAACATCGGAGAGGTTACTGTGGATGCGACCGGTGGCTGGCAGATATGGAACAGTCAGACCGTTTCGGGTATCGAGCTCACGCAAGGCACACACATCTTGCGGCTGACCGTAGGACGTAGGGGAGCATTCAACCTCAATCGTCTCTCATTTTCCCTGACCCAGGCCACGCATGTTGAACTCCCCGATCGCATCGGTCAGGTTGACGTCGATCTTTTTCCCGTCCCAGCCTCAGACCGGGTTTCTTTGCTTTTCAAAGAGCGGTTGGAGCATTCGTTACAACTGGAGATAACAGACATGTTGGGACGCATTGTCCGAAAGGATGATGTTGAAGCCGGATTCCTTGGGAGGAAGGTGGTATCCTTATCAGGCCTGCCAGCCGGGTTGTACTTCGTGCGAGCGTCGTCACCAGCCCACGGCCAACAGGCCCATCAGGTAGTGTTCACCCGCAAGATTCCTGTCATCCGGTAGGCTTTTGAGCCCGTCCGCCGGACGCCTCAGGGATCGCATGCATCCATGAAGGCCCCCGATCCACTTCTTTACGGACACGACGACACAACCCGTATTGTGGCCGTGCAGCCCATAACGGATCGTGCGAGTGCAAAAGGGCACGTGCACGTATGGCGACGTTCGGAAGACGGCTTGCGCGTGATGCTCTCGGAGGTCCCTTTTTACCCGTTTGTTTTCGTCTCAAACATCCGGTTGCTGTCCGGCCTGGACCGAAGTCGATTCCGATTTCAGAAGCTACAGGGCCGACTGCACTTTGATCATTTGGTTGTCTTCAGCAACTGGCATGACTACTGGAACGGGATCCGGCACATCGGTCGCAAGGCGAAAGAATTGGACGAATCGCAACCGACCTATACCATTTCTTCCCCCGCGCAGCAGTATCTGATGCAATCCGGACGCACGCTGTTCAAAGACATGCAGTTTGATGATGTCTATCGACTGCAACTGGACATCGAGTGTATTTCCAGCGGTGACTTCCCCAATGCTGAACGTCGGGAAGATCGCATCATCCTGGTAGCGCTGTCCGATAACCGGGGCTGGAGGGCCGTTCTCGGCGGCCCAGACTGGAGTGAAGAGCGCCTGCTCGAGGAAACCGTTCGCACCATCCAAGCGCGCGATCCGGACGTGATTGAAGGACACAATATTTTCCGCTTCGACTTTCCATACCTCATGAGGCGATGCGCCATGCATGGGATTCCGTTCGCCATTGGCAGGAATCGGGACGAACCTCGCACCTTTGCCAGTTCGACGCGGTTTGCGGAGCGCAGTATTGATTTCACGGCGCTCGATATTGCCGGACGTCATGTCATCGATACGTTTTTTCTGGCCATGGAGTACGATGCAATAAAGCGGGATCTGCCCGGTTACGGGCTGAAAGAGGTGGCCCGCCATTTCGGATTTGCTCCGGCAGACCGCACGTATGTGGAAGGAGGTGACATTACAGCCATGTGGTCATCCAACCCTGAACGGCTGATCCGCTATGCACAGGACGATGTCATCGACACAGAGCGGATTGCGCGCCACCTGTCCGAATC
>CALIKL010000040.1 GCA_938018055.1 uncultured bacterium | reverse complement strand
GACGGGAATGGACGCCATGACCCATGCCATCGAAGCGTTCATCGCCCGTCAGGCAAATCCCGCATCCGATGCCCTTGCGCTCCAGGCCATCCGACTGTTGGTTCAATTTCTGGGGCCCTGTGTGCGGCAACCAGAGCGTCCCGAATACAGGGCGCGGGTCATGCACGCGTCCACCCTGGCCGGTATGGCGTTCGGCAATGCAGACGTGGGGGCTGTGCATTGTCTTTCGGAAGGAATCGGTGGTATGCTCGATCATCCCCACGGTCTTTTGAATACCCTTTTACTGGTACCTGTCCTTCGCTACCAGCTTCCGGATATTCGGGAGCGGCTGAAGGAGATCTCTGCCTTCCTCGGTGCTCCCATGCCAGAGACCCTTCTGGAACGACTGGATGCCATGATTGGAGGGTTTCCACTCGGAACGTGGCACGATTTGGGCATCTCTCCGGATCATTTCGGCGATATTGCGCGCCGTGCTGAAGACAACGGTTCCAACGCTTCCAACCGCAGAGACATGCGCGCGGTGGATTATCACCGCATTCTGGAGAATCTGGCGCGGTAACAGACGGTATGTGGTCACATTCCCCGCACAGCGGTAGGGAATTTCGCACGACCTGGAGAATGGTGTAACCCTTTACGGGAGTCATCCGTCTAGGACGCTGAATCCATTGATACTCACCCGCCTGATTCTCATGAACGCGTCCGCTACCTCCCAATTCTCACGTGTCGCCGGTCCTTTGCTTCGCCTTGCTGGCCCCCTTGTATTGGGCCTGCTGCTCGTCCTTCCCTCGAAAGTTGGAGCCCAGTCGCTGGATTTGACCGTGAATAACGTCGGTCTCTCTATTGGTGACTCGGAAGAGGTTACGGGGGTTCGCTTGAATTTCCGGGATCGAAACCTGCGGCGTGTCACGGGGCTGAACGCAACGATCTGGACGCCTCATAATGAGCACGGTGGCGATGTGACCGGTATCGCACTTGGATTGCCTGCTACGGGCGGCGATAACATCAGTGGAATCGCCTTCGGTATCCTTGGTGTTGGAGCCAACGAAACAATGACCGGCATCGCATTCGGTGGTCTTGGTGCGGGGGCTGGTCAGGACGTGAAAGGCATTGCTTTCGGGGGTCTTGGAGTCGGAGCAGGCCGGGATGTAATCGGCATAACGGGCGGAGGACTCGGTGCCGGATCAGGACGTGATCTCAGAGGAGTTTCAGTCGGCGGATTGGGTGCGGGAGCAGGTCGTGACACAGCAGGCCTCATCGTGGGCGGACTCGGTGCCGGCGCCGGGCAAGACATGAAGGGTATCGTAATTGCCGGAATGGGCGCCGGCGCAGGACGCGACTTCACCGGAATAGCCATATCCGGTATTGGAACCGGTGCGGGCCGTGACTTTACGGGTGTATCCATGAGCGGTATCGCTTCTGGAGCAGGTGGTACGTTGAAAGGTATTCACATGGCCGGTATTGCCGTTGGCGGGGCCACGGTGCGTGGCATCATGGTCTCTGGTTTTGCCGCAGGAGGTCAGGATGTAAAAGCTCTGAGTTTAGCGACGGGCTACTTCCATGTGGATGATGATGGCATACAGCAAGGTGTCTCCATCGCGGCATTCAATCGCATCAAGGGCAGTCAGGAAGGCCTCACAATCGGCATCGTGAACTGGGCCCGCCATCTCGACGGGTTGCAAATCGGCCTGCTCAACTTTGCGGGAAACAAGCGCAGCATGAAATGGATGCCGCTCGTAAACTGGAATTGAGCAACGGATTCCCTTTGTTCACAGATCCAGGACGTCTCCCTCTTTGGGGATGATCACTTCGATCTCAGGATGGAAGAAGCGAATATTGTCTGCCATCCACTCCTTGGCTTTTGCCTCTCCGTGTACCAAAACGATTTTCTCGGGCTTCAGTCGCTCGACCAACTGGAGCAGATCACGGCGATGGCTGTGACCGGAAAAGCGGAAGCGATCCACATCACATCGAATAGGTTGGGCACCTCGAGCTGAGGAAACGACCGTCTCCGTGCCCTTGCCCTCGGCCCGCGCTTTGAGGATGCGATCTGCAGGTGAATCCTCTCGAGCAAATCCAACCAGGAATACCGCATTTTTCGGATTTTCGACCAGTTGCTGCGCAATCTTGTTCGAAATGGTGCGCTCGAACATCATACCGGACCCAACGGCAAATATGCCCGGCTTCTTGAGAGCTTCCATCAGTGCCTGCCGGGATCGGGGCAAGCGTGACTGCGGAACACCGAACACCTGGAAGTCTTCGTTCAGTCGAGGCGTATTGAAGCGCGTCTTGTCGTACAGATCGGCGATGGCACGCATCATGCCTGCTGTATAGACTGGAATGTCCTCGTGGATGATGCCGCGGCGTTTGAATCGATCAATGAGTGCGATCATTTCTTGGCCGCGACCCAACGCAAAAACGGGCATGAGTATCGTTCCGCCCCGTTTGAGCACCTTGGCCATCTCCTCCCCAAGCCGCTTTTCTTCGCTTCGCCGCGTGAACGTCTCCGCAAGCGGATCGGCACCGAGCGTGCTTTCAAGCAGGAGAATATCGACGGATTCCTCGGGGTATTGCGCGCCCGGAATGATAGTCTGGTTATTGGCCCCGGTGTCGCCCGTGTAAAAGAGCTTCCTGAGGCGGCCATCTTCCTCCCAGCGGATCATCACGCCGAGCGAACCCAGTACGTGACCGGCATCGAAAAACTCACCAGAGACATCGAATACCGTGTTCAATCCACCCAGATCAAATTCATCCTCCAAGGGGTGCGTCTGATAGACATACGAACTGGCTTCGACCTCGTCCTCATCGAACAGCGGCTCAACCGTTGTAGACCCCTCCCGCAGCTTGCGTCGCTGAAGTCGAGCAGACGCAGGAAGCAGAATATCTGCCAACTGCCGGGTCGCGCTGCTCATGTGGATATGCGCGTGGGGAAAAGTCCGCGTGACCAACGGGAGTGCCCCCAGATGATCATGATGGGCATGGCTGACGACGACATGATCGACCGGCCAGTCCGGATGGTCGGCGATGAGATCGAAATTCGGCATGCTGTCCATTCCTTCCCTCTCCGGGTCTGCACCGGCGTCCAGAATGATGCCGGTGTTGTCCAGATGGAGGTAGTGACAGCTCGCGCCGATCTCCTCGGTTTCGCCCAGGGTAGTAAATTGCATGCAGGATGCTCGTGCAGCTTACGCGTCGACGCCGTTCGATGCTCCGGCCGCTTCGTACGCTTTCCAGTCCGCGAGGAAGCGCTCCAGCCCGCTGTCTGTGAGCGGGTGCTTGATCAGCTGGCCGATCACCTTGAAGGGAATGGTCGCGACATCGGCACCAACGAGAGCCGCTTCAACGACATGCATGGGATGACGAATGGAGGCGGCCAGGACTTCTGTCGTGAGTCCATAGTTGGCATAAATAGTGACGATCTGCTCGATCAGATCCATCCCCGGTGTCGAAATATCATCCAGGCGACCGATGAACGGGCTGATGTATGTGGCGCCAGCCTTGGCTGCAATGAGCGCCTGTGTTGCTGAGAAACACAAGGTGCAATTGGTCTTGATGCCTTCGCCGGAAAACGTCTTGATCGCCTTGATACCGTCGGCAATCAGCGGCACCTTCACCACCACATTCGGGTGAATTGCAGCCAATTCCCGACCTTCCCGGACGATACCGTCGTAGTCGGTAGAGATCACCTCCGCCGACACGTCTCCGTCCACGATGTCGCAGATCTTTGCAATGTGGGCATGGAAATCCGAGCCACCCACTTTTTTCATGAGGGATGGATTGGTGGTAACCCCATCCAGAACGCCCATGTCATTGGCTTCCCGGATTTCGTTGAGGTCAGCAGTATCGATGAAAAACTTCATGATGAGGTCGTGTGCGCGGCTGGTAGCAGGAGAAGGTGAAGGGCGTCAGGGCAAAGAAGCAGGCTCGGGACGGGCAGAAAAAGTCGCTGCTGCCTTGCCAGACATCCGAAGGTACTAATCCGCTCTGCAAGCCTCCACTCCGCGCCGTGTAATTGGAGTCAAGATCTTCAGCCCGATCCCAAAAACTGAACAGGGTATTTCCGGGTGCCCTTGCCAACTATCCGCGGTTTTCAACACTCTGTCATGGAATACGACTGATTCACGAAAGGCATCGGCTGCTGGACGCGGCGGGATTCGGAAGAATCCCGCCGCGTTTTGTACGTTTGCACCGGATTTTAACGATCTGGAAGACGCATCCAGAGACAACGCACTCTATCCCAACCCGCATTCTGCATGAACCGGTCCCGGCACCTGGCCACGGGGGCGATCCTCCTGATCACCTCCTTGTTGGCAATCTCCGTTGCTGCATCTACGACGGATCCTTCCACAGACCTGAACAAAGCTATTCCCCGAATTGAATCTACCGATGTGACCATCGACGGATTCCTGGACGAAGCCGTCTGGAACGAGGCCGCGGTATTCGACGGATTCTGGGAATACCTGCCCGTCGACGGGCGACGCGCCCAGGATTCCACGATCGTCCGGGTCTGGTATTCTCCCACGGCCATCCATTTCGGTATCCAAGCCTGGGAATCACATACGAGTGAAATCCGCGCCACCTTGGCGGATCGGGACAAGATTGAGGGCGATGACTATATCCAGATCGTGCTCGACACCTACCATGATCGCCGTCAAGCCTTTGTCATCGGAGTCAATCCACTGGGTCAGCAGTCCGATGGCATTCTCAGCGACAATACAGGAGGTGGGGGCCATGGATCGACGCGACCATACCACATTGACGAAAGTCCGGACTTCGTATACGCCTCCAAGGGGCGCGTGACCGAGTACGGATATGAAGTGGAGATCCGTCTTCCATTCAAGAGCATCCGGTACCAGAGTGCTTTCGAACAGGACTGGGGATTCAATGTCATTCGCCGGGTCCAGCATTCGGGCTACACGAGTACCTGGACGCCTTCCAAACTGGACAATGCGTCTTTCATGGCGCAGAACGGCGTGCTGACGGGACTTACCGACTTGCGTCGGGGCTTGGTTCTTGACATCAACCCGGAGATTACCGGTGCAGCCAGCCGGGCGATGGGGCCTACCGCTTCATTTGAGGAAGATCTGCACGATCCCATCGGACTGAACGTACGCTGGGGCATGTCCAGCAACTTGACTCTGAATGGCACCATCAACCCCGACTTCAGCCAGGTCGAAGCAGACGTTGCACAAATTGAGTTCGACCCGCGTCGTCAAGTGTTTTTCCCCGAACGCCGACCCTTCTTTCTGGACGGGATCGAGATGTTCGCATCGCCCACCAATCTGATCTACACCCGCCGGGTTGCCAACCCGCTGAGTGCGGCCAAGATCACCGGCAAGAGCGGCAACACCAATGTGGCAGTTCTTTCAGCGGTAGATAACAAGGCACTCCACTTGAGTGACCTGGATGCCCGCTATTTCAACGCTGTTCGACTGCGCCGCGACTTGTCAGGGCAGAATACGCTCGGCATGGTGTACACGGACAAGATGGACGGGAATCATTGGAATCGAGTCGCCGCGGTGGACGGCCGGATGACCTTTTCGGATATTTACTCCGTGACGTGGCAGACAGGTATGAGCTTCACGGACGATGACGGAGCCACCGAAAGCGCTCCCATGTGGAATGTGAACGCGCTCGCTTCGGGTCGAAAATGGGGGGGCTCCTTCTCATCCACCGGCTTCCACACCGATTTCAACTCCGAGACCGGATTCATCCAGCGCACCGGCATCGTTCACATGAATCTGCGACCAACGCGCCGCTGGTTCGGTGATGAGGGAGATCTCCTTGAATCCTACAGTCTGGGAATCACCCTCGATGGCACCTGGGACTATGACCGATTCACGGATGGAACGGGCCCGAACGACCGGAAGCTGCACTTCAATTCCAACTACTCGTTCCGGGGTGGTTGGTCGGGCCTGACGTCCGTGTTCTATGAGTCATTCATGATGCCCACCGGGCTGTATGACAACTATTTCATTGAGACGGAAGTCAATGGCCAACTCACGGCGCAGCCGTATGTGGGTGTGGATCGTCTGATCAACCTGGGCCTCTGGTCTCGTCTGGCTACTCCACGATTCAACCAATTCTCGGCCTCGCTTTTTGTGGTGGCCGGCCTGGACGACAACTTTTACGAGTGGGCCCGCGCAGACATCTACTTCTACACGCTCACGCTGAACTACCATCCGACCGATCAGCTGCGAGTGAATCTGCTCTACAATCATCAGCACTACGTGCGTCATTCAGACAAGAGCACGGTGGCCCTTCGGAGGGTCCCCCGTCTGAAAATGGAATATCAGCTTACACCATCGCTCTTCGTACGATTGGTTGGGCAATACAATTCCATGTTCGTGGACGAGCTTCGCGACGACTCCCGCACGAATCTGCCCATCCTGATCCAAAATCCAGAGACCGGCGAATTCAATCGCACGTCCTCACGGCGCACGAACCACCTGACCGTGGACTGGCTACTGTCTTATCGCCCGACGCCAGGTACAGTGCTCTTCCTGGGATACGGCAACTCCTCCAGAGAGCCAGACACGTACCGATTTCGGGACCTGCAACGGTTACAGGATGGTCTGTTCTTCAAGCTCAGCTACCTGTTCCGGGTCTGATCCTTCCAATACGCTGCCGCAGGGCATCAGAACTTGTTCTGCCCGGATTTCCGGGTGTCGAGTAGACGTCTGACAAGGCTTGGTTGGCCTGCGCCGTCCACAGCTCGGGCTTTCCAGCCACGTTGCGATAGGCCTCGCGGAAGGGCGTGCCTTCTGTCACCTGCTGCATGGCAGCAGCGGTAGCGAACAATTCATTTCCACGAGCGGCGTTCAACCGATCCGGTTTGAATACCATGCCCTCTACGAGACCGGAAGCAGCTTGACATAGATCGAGCATCATGAGTACCGAGCGCATGACGCTGGCCTTGGTTACCTGCAAGTCACGGTGGTATCCCGAAGGCAGGTTGGCAGGAACTGTGAGCAGGACATGCATTTCCGCCGCAATTCGGTGAACCACCGTACGTGCCAATTCGGCAATATCCGGGTTTTTCTTCTGCGGCATGATGCTCGAGCCGGTGGTCAGCTCCTCACTCAATTGCACAAACCCGAATTCGGCAGTGCAATACAGAACGATATCCGAAGCAAGGCGGTTGATGGTAGCCGCCGCCTGAACCAGGCCATGGACTATGGCCATTTCGAATTTACCACGAGAGAGCTGCACCGCGGTAACCTGTTCCTGCACCCGGCTGAACCCGAGATCGTCAGCAACATGTGCCCGATCCAGATCCAAATGAGGTACACCGTACCCAGCCGCAGCGCCAAGGGGTGATGCATTATTCAGATCACGGGCCTGAGCGAGAATGGAGAGGTCGTCTGCAAGACACTCTGCATAACCAAGCGCCCAGGCACCCACCGACGACGGCATGGCCCGTTGTGTATGGGTGTAACCCGGCAAGAATGTGTCGACGTTTTTATCTGCCAGATCGGCCAGGCTACCTGCCAGATCAGCCACGTCTTCCATCACATCGCCCACGTGCTGTCGTAGCCACAGCCGGAGCGCGGCCAGTACCTGGTCATTTCGCGACCGACCCGTATGGATCTTGCGGCCGGCATCACCTGTCTCCTCTGTGAGAAAGCGCTCGATCACCGTGTGGCAATCCTCGTCTTCCACCGATATGGTCAGGTGACCGTTTTCGATGGCCTCGCCAAGCCGGCCCAATGCATCCTGCAGGGACTCGAATTCTTCCGACGTCAGAACGCCCTTGCGATACAATCCAGCTGCGTGTGCCAAGGATGCAGCCGCATCGTAAGGCATCAGCATCATATCCCAATGGGGATCGTCGCCAACAGTGAACCGGGTTACCCAGTCGGCGGCACCGCCGTATGCTTCTTTCTGCCAGATGGTACTCATGGAGCTACTCCGTCGATATTCAGTGTTCGAAACAAACGGTCAGGCGTCCGTTCAAGATTTGAAATAATGGGTGACAATGGACTCGTAAATAGCGCTGGCTTGGTGCAGCTCGAATACGTCGATTGACTCGTGTGCCGTGTGGGACTTCCGGCTGTCACCGGGACCAATCTTTACGGTGGGTACATCGTGTACCTGCAGCCAGTCGGACATCGTCGGAGAGCCGAATGGTTCAGCTCCCTCGTGAGCAGCCAGGCAGGAGGCAATGATGGGATGAAAGGTGGGTGTCTCCACAGGTATGAATCGCTGCGAATGTATGACCACTTCACTCTCCAATCGCGCGTTTAGCATGGCCGCGATTTCCGGATGCGAATACGACGGCGTTGTGCGGATATCGATCCACGCAGAACATCGGTCGGGAATGACATTACGGGCCGTTCCTCCTTCAATGACCGTAACGTTTTGCGTTGTTTCGCCCAGAAACGGGTGAATGCGCTCGAAACGAAAGTCGGCCAGCAACGATAGATCACGGACAAGCCGGCTGATGGCGTTATCTCCTTCTTCGGCACGAGCCGCATGGGACGTCTTGCCGTGAGCATCCAACCGGAGGATCAGCAAGCCTTTCTGAGCCACACAGGGTTGCATGTGGGTTGGTTCTCCGATCAGGGCGGCCTCGAAATCGGGAAGACTGGGTCGGATCGCCTCCAGTCCGTTGTCGGTGCCACCCGTTTCCTCACAGACGGTGAATGCACCCATCACTCGAACATCCGGTGGCAGGCTGCCAGAACGATTCAGGCGCACGAGCGCAGTTGCCATGGCTGCTACGCACCCTTTGGCATCCACGGTGCCCCGCCCGAATACTTCACTGCCATCGATGGTCGGAGTGAAGGGATCGAAAGGATGATCTGAACTTGGTGGTACAACGTCGAGGTGGGAATTCAGCAACAGGGTGCGCGGGCCGCTGCCGACCGATACGACGATGTTGTCATCGAAGCGTTGCGGATCAAGACCGGACTCGCGAAAATGTGCCTCAAGGAGATCGGCCGCGGCCCGCTCCTCATGACTCAAAGAAGGCGTTGCGACCAATGCGGCATGAAGCTTCCCGACGTCGCTCTGCTCGTAGAAGGTATGGGGATCGATAGGATGGTTCAGCTCAGTCATGACGATCCGGAATGATGCGAGTAGCGTTTCCCCGATCCAGCAGGGCGGTGGGATGAGCGATCCAGACGGTACCGATCCCCTGCTCGAGAGCCCACCGCCCAATATCTGTTTTGACCTTCATACCGCCTGCAATCCATCCAGCGGCTACACCAGCCAGTGCCTCGGACGGCATCAACCGCCTGATGGGCTGAGCATCGGCATCGAGTACGGCACCCGCCTCGGTCAACAGCACGAGTTCAGAAGCGCCGACGGCTTTGGCTACCTCCAGCGCAATGGTATCGGCATTGACGTTGTAGAGCCGACCCGCTTGGTCTACACCGGGTGGACAGACTACTGGCATCATGCCCGCTTGCAGGAGGGTCAACAAGACGGTCGCATCCACATGTTCGACGTCGCCGACGTGACCGAAATCCACTTCTTCACCGTCCACGGTCCACGGCGGCCGCTTGCTCACCCGAATCGTCCCGCCATCGGCTCCGCTCAATCCAACCGCTCGCATTCCGTGTCGGTGAGCCTCGGCCACCATACCAGAATTCAGTTCGCCCCGGATAACCCATCGAAGAATGTCCAGGTCGACATCGGAGGTCACTCTCCGTCCTTCCACGATCACGGGTGCATGACCAAGTCGATTGGCTAGCGCCGTAGTCTGCGGACCGCCCCCGTGTACAAGTACGATCTCTGCTGAAGTCGATAGCTGGGACAGGTTTTGCCAAAATGCGGACAGATCCGAATCCAGCAGCGCTCCACCCAATTTGATCACGATGCGCTTCATGAGTAGCTCGTCGTTGCTGATGCTGCTTCCGCGGCAGTCTCCCCGCCCCACATCATCGAAAGGATTGCTTTTTGCGCATGCAACCGGAATTCAGCCTGGTCCAGATGAAGCGAGGGTCCCTCGTCCAGGACCGCATCATCAACGACCACGCCGCGACGCACAGGCAGGCAATGCATGAACATGCCCTGGTCCGTACATGCCATGCGGCTTGACGATACGCGCCAATCCCTGTTTGCGTGACGACGGGATTCTTCTGCTGAAGGATCATGGTAGCGCTCGAAACCTCCCCACGCCTTGGCATAGACTACGTGCGCGCCGTCAGCAGCGGCATCAGCATCGGTGGTCACGGTCACGGATCCGCCATGAGCCGCTGCCTGACGGCGCGCAGCCTCCATTACCTCCTCATCCAGTCCAAAACCTTCGGGACGGGCAACAACGACATCCATTCCCAACCGGGATGCCATCAGCAGGGTCGAGTTCGGTACGGCCATCGGAAGTGCCTTAGGGTGCCAGGTCCAATGCAAGACAAACTTCTTGCCAGCTGGATTTCCGTCAAATGTGCGGTGCAGCACGGATGCGTCGGCCAAGGCTTGGCACGGATGTCTCGCTGCAGACTCCAAGTTCAATACGGGTACATCGGAAGCCGCAGCGAATACCTTTAGGCGGGCGTCACTTACGTCGCGTTCGCGATCCAAGCCTTCGGCAAACAACCGAACGCCCAATCCATGACAGTACCGGGACAGAACCCCGACGGCTTCCCGGATATGCTCGGCCTCGCCGCCGGTCATGGCCTGGCCGTCCTCCCAGGCAAATCCCCAGGTCCCGGATCCCGGTGTCACAACCACCGGATTTGCTCCCAGTTCGGTAGCCGCCAGCTCCATGGAGACACGCGTGCGCAACGAATCATTGAAAAACACCATACCCAGTGCTTTTCCCAGAAATCGATTGGCGTGCAACGAACGGTGGTCCGCGAAGCGGTGAGCCTCCCGGATGCAGGACTGCCAAGTGGTTTCATCGATATCGAGCCAGTCCAGGAGATGCCTCATGCATCCACCTCTTCGAGTTGCTGCAGGACGGCGTCAAGCGCTGTAAAGAATTGATCGACCTGTTCACGCGTCACGACCGCAGGAGGCATGAGTCGCATGATATTCGGATTGGCCGACCCACCTGTAAGGATGTGATGCCCCCTCAAACCCGCTACTATAGGAGCGACGGGCTGACCGAAGTCTATTCCCATGAGACAGCCAGCACCCTGATATCGCAAACCCCGCTCATTGCACCCTTCAGCGAGTGCATCCCAAACGAGCAAGGCGCGCTCGGACAGCTTCTCTTCCTCGACCACCCGCAGCGCGGCATCAACGGCTGCCATGGCCAGCATGCCTCCGCCAAACGTCGTTCCCTGTTCTCCCGGGCCTACCGTCGCAGCCACTTCATCGTTCAGGATTAGCGCTGAAACCGGAACCCCACCACCTAGGCTTTTTGCCATGGTGATCATATGAGGAATCACGCCGATAGTCTGCGCATAGCTGAATGATCCCGTCCTTCCGACACCAGTCTGAACCTCGTCGAAGATCAACATGGCACCGGTCTCATCGCAGGCCAATCGCAGCGCCTCGAAGTATGAACGATCCGCAGTACGCATACCTCCCATCGACTGAATGGGCTCGACAATGACGGCAGCCGGTGAGGCATCTCGAATAACTTGAACAGCAGCATCGGCATCACCGAATGGGGCGAATGATACCGGCCCAAAGGCTTTTTCGTATCCGTCCCGGTATTTCTTTGCCCACGTCGTAGACAGGCTGCCCATTGTTCGACCGTGGAAATCGCCTTCCACACCAACGACATGGGCGCGCCCGGTCGCCTTACGGGCAATTTTCATGGCTACCTCGTTGGCCTCGGCACCTGAGTTGACAAAGAACACGGTATTCATGCCTTCCGGAGCGAGACGAGCAAGTCGTGCTGAAGCGCGTGCGCGCACGGGAGCGTAGACGGCATTGGAATAAAAAAGTAGGTCATCTGCCTGTGCCTTGATGGCCTTGACCACCTCGGGATGGTTGTGACCCAAAAAGGCCACACAATGACCGCCATACAGATCGAGGTACTGATTCCCTTCCACATCTTCGACCATGGCTCCAGCCGCCTTTACCAGCGGAATGGGCCATTTGTTGTACGTCCCCAGTTGAGTCTGGTCTTCGAAAGCCATCCATTCGGTGGCGGACTTGGTTTCGTGCTGCATCATGCTCGTGTAATGATCAGAAAAGAGAGTCATGAATGACCCTACCAATTCAAGGAATGAGTCCGTGGGTGTTTTCCCAGCCAAGAGCCAGGTTTGCATTTTGCACGGCCTGGGTTGCGGCCCCTTTCATCAGGTTGTCGATACCGAATCCCACTACAAGGCGATCCTGCTGAATGACCCAGCCCAGATCTGTAAAGGGAGATCCAACGCTCCAGCGCAGCTCCGGTAGCTTCCCAGGCCAAAGCCGGATCAACGCGTGTTCCGCATAACACGACTCGAACAGCCGCGTGATGGCTGCCTCATCCACACCGGCTGGTAACGTCGCCTGGGCCGTTCCCCAAATACCAGCGGTCCACGGGCCCGATACCGGGACAAACCGATAGGATACCCCCGGTGCCATGCGGTCGATCTCAGCTTCGTGTTGATGAGAAAAAACCTTGTATGCCCGCATATTGCCCTCCCGGTCCGGGAAGTGTGTGGTGGGCTTGGGCAGAGCTCCCGACCCGGAAGCACCCGTCATGGCTGTGACCGAAAACACATCTATCGTTGGTGCATCGTCCCCGGAAAAAGGGTATAAGGCCAACGAAATGGCCGTAGCAAAACAGCCAGGATTTGCAATGAGCGTTGTACCGGCCGGCGGCGGCCCGGTTATTTCTGGCATGCCATACCAGGCACCTGCCAGCAAGTCCGGACGCGGATGCTTCGTGCCGTAGCGCTGTACGTAGGTTTGAGCGTCAGGCAATCGGAAGTCCGCACTCATATCTACAACCAGACCGTCGAATCCGGCATCTCGCAGGTTGCCAACGGCGGTGGCCCCCTGTCCGTGACCCGCGGCCACAAACACCAGGTCAGGCCAAGCACCTTCCTCCAGGGAGGAAACGAATTTCAGATTCGTTCGGCCAGCCAGCGTGGGATGGGCATCCGAAATAGGCTGCCCTGTAAATGATCGGCTGGTAGCAGTCACCAGATCCAGATCAGGATGAGCCAGGATCACCTCCATCAGGGATCGACCGACATATCCCGCAGCATGTAATACGGCTACGCTGATCATACCTGAGCCTCCCGCAATTTTGGCGCTGGAAGCTTGGAAGCCACTTTGTCTCCGAGATCTTTTGGGTCCTCGCGAGCATTGATGGCCGGAATTCCCATCACCTGCTCGATGTACTGCTTCCCGACACCATTATCGGTAACTGGACCCGTAACGACGGTAATGTCCGCGTGATAGCGGTCTTTGAACAGCTGTTGCACCGCCCAAACCCCTGCAAGATCAACTGCAGCGACAATGTGTGCTTGTGCAAATTTCTGCAACTCCTTGTCTTGCAAAAGCTCATCGACACCGTAATATCCAATGATCCCATCTCCAAGCTCAATCACGATCACGTCCGGATCTGCAATTTCGTTGAGGTGCTGAATCAATCCTTTCACCTGTGGGGCCATTGCCTTGTTGGTCGAGCATACCACACCGGTGTCCGTGAAGGTGGCTATCTCGACAGCGCCGTGACGACGGATCAATTGCACATCACGCATGAGCGAGGCGCCGGTCGCTTTGGCTGCAGCAACCCGATATCCACTGCGCGTCAGGCGTTGCACTACTTCGCAGGCGGCGAACGTCTTGCCGGTGTTCATGGCCGAACCAGAAATGAAAACGAGCGGCACAGATGATTTCAGTGAATCGACCGGATGCAACGCATGGTCTTGCAGGCGCGCATGAACCTGCATGTCGTCCTGCTCCACCATGGCCGCACCAAGCACCTTGACCCGCAATGCCGGACCGAGGTCCGGATGGTCACTGACACAGGTCCCGATGATGCCACCCATGTTCAGAACGTTGAGCGTGTCGCCAGGCAGGGCTACGCGCGGCACGACGCCAGAGTAGCCCTTGAGCGCTTTACGCTCTCCGAGTACGCCCACGAAAATGTCACCCTTCGCAATCGTGCGGAATTCTCCGTCCGCGCATTCAATCTGATTGTAGATGGGCTTGGCTTCCAACGCTTCGACTACGACACAGTAACCTTCCTGGGCTACGACGTAGTCACTCAGGGTTACATTTCGAACAAGACCGGTCTTGGCGGCCGTCGAACAGACGTAGGTTACCTCAATGGTTTTCATGCGTCCTCACTGGATGTGCGGACCCGATGGGTAAGCAGAGACTGGACTCCGAGAATCCGGGCAAAGCCCCGAGCATCCCGACCGTCCCACAGATCATTCTGTTCGCCATACGTGGCCACGCCCGTGTCAAACAGGGAGAATGGTGATTCACAACCGGTCACTGAAACCAGCCCCTTGCAAAGGGTCACACGGACCGTCCCCGTCACGGTTTCCTGTGAACTGTCAAAAAAGGATTCTATGTCGCGCATGATCGGATCGAAATACTGGGCCTCGTGGAGCAGCATGCCATAGAAGTCACCCAGTTGAGCTTTGTGATACTGTTGCCATCGCGACAAGACGATCTTCTCCAGCTCGCGGTGAGCAGGAATCAGAATCGCAGCTGCCGGTGCTTGAAATCCTACCCGTCCCTTGATCCCCAGAATGGTATCCCCGACATGGATGGCCCGGCCTACCCCGTGGTTTTCACCAAGCGCATTCAGCGTCTCAATCACGGCAACAGGAGGATGCATGGTGCCGTCGAGTGATACGGGCACGCCCCGATCGAATCCGATTTCAATGGAAACGCCCTCATCGGGTGCCTCAGAGGGAGCTGGCGTTGGCCATGCATCATCCGGAAGCGGTAGCGCGGTACCCAGCGTTTCCTTTCCCCCAACGGTAGTCCCCCACAAACCCGTATTGACCGAATAGGTCGTGGTTGACGCGTCTACCGGGTAGCCTCGCTCTTTCAGCCAACCCGACGTGAACTCCCGGCTCAAATTCCCGTCCCGGATGGGCGTCAGGATGGTGAGATCTCCGCCGAGAACCGACAAGGCAACGTCGAAGCGGATCTGATCATTCCCGGCACCCGTCGAGCCATGCGCCACTGTGGATATACCCATCTCCCGGGCTTTGTCCACGAGTGAAGCGGCCTGTACTACCCGGTCGGGACCCACGCACAGGGGATACAGATCACCTCGAAGCACGTTTCCCTTGATGAGGTACTGCAGGGATCTGTCAAACAGATCGGCTCGCGCATCGATCATGTGGTGACTGGCTGCCCCAAGCTCCTTGGCACGAGCAGCAATTTCGCGAGCCTCTTGGGCACGAATGCCGCCTGTATCAACGGTCACGGTATGGATATCACAACCGTGTTGCTCGCGCAAAAAGGGCACGCAGAAGGAGGTATCGAGTCCGCCACTGAAGGCGACGATGATGGACATGTCTAGATGTTGGTTGGTAGGTCCGACTCCGCTAACCGTCAGCCGGGATTCCTTCAATTGGTAAAATCGTGGGACATAAAAAAAGCGTCGATCCCGTACGGGCCGACGCTGGCATTCAATCAGTCGTTAAATAAGACGACGTTACATGGCAGACGTACGTATACCGTACCCGGATCGATGTCCCGATCGGACTCGTCGGAAGCGGCGACGCAGTGTGTGCGATGTGATCGTAGTAGTCATGGGCGGCGAACATACGGCGCTTCTCGAATCGGGTCAACCCGACAGGGTCAATTGGTGTCTTTTTTCGCGTTTTCCATCGGATCGGGTACCCGGCGCCATAGTCTGGCATCCATCTCTCGTGTCTTTTTCAGCGATTTACGTCCGACAGGCGTGAGGGAATAGTAGATGCGCGGTCGTCCCCCTTTCCGGTCGGGATTCTTGCGACTCTCTTTTTCAATCAGTCCTCGTTCGGCCAGTTGATCCAGTGCAACCCAGAGACTGCCCACGGTAATCTTCTTGCGTGCCCGGGAGGCCATCTCATGACGAATGGTCGTACTGAAGGCATCCCCATCCAAGACCAGAATGCACACCATCAGCATCTCGTCGGCACGCGTCAGAACCAGTGGCTTGGGATTCGTCATGGAGGTAGGCACTACAGAGAGTAGTGTGATCAGCTGATGAAGCCTGCCTGGCGAGCATACTCAAAGACATTTCCTGCGCGCAGGATGTCTGCTACATCACCCAGTGGATTCAGCAGAAAAACCTCGCCCGAGGAGACATGAGTCAACGTTCCAGCTGGAACGTCAATAACCACGTCGTCACCCGTCCGGATCTGATCGATAAGTCGTTCGCGTGACTCGAAAGGCACCAAAAAGCCACCGTCCACCGCGTTGCGGTAGAAAATGCGAGCATACGATGTAGCTACCACGGCCTCTATTCCAGCCTCTTGCAGGGCAAACGGGGCATGCTCTCGCGAAGAGCCACATCCGAAATTGGAGCCCGCAATCACGATCCTGAAATCACTGGTCCAAGCTTCGGGATCCGTAAGTGGCATACCGCCTTCAGGCAAGCCGGCTTGGTCGTTGGGCACGCCACTGCAGGCGTAACGACCATACATCCGCCGTTCCTCCGGCTCCGTCATACTGTAGACGAGGTGCGCAGCCGGTATGATCTGATCGGTGTCAATCGAATCACCGAGCACGTAGGCCTTTCCTTCAATGCGATCTTTCATCCTGTCGAATATGACTTCATTGGGTTGGAATGTCGGGCTTGGCGCCCTTCTCATGCGAAACCGGTTCTATACCAGAACGGTGCGCGGATCCGTGATTTCGCCGTGTAATGCCGAGGCGGCTACCGTGAGGGGTGATGCCAGATACACTGCAGATTGCTTCGAGCCCATCCTGCCTGGGAAATTCCGGTTCGTTGTGGAGATGACGACTTCCGTGCCGTGTGTACGACCAAAGGTATCGACCGGCCCTCCCAAGCAGGCACCGCATGATGCGTGACCCATCTTGCATCCGGCATCGACAAAGACTTGCCAGAGCGTCTTACCACCCAGGGTCTGCTCACGCAGTTGCTTGGAGACCTCGGTGCTTGCTGGCACAACAAATGTATCCACTTGTACCCGGTTACCTTCCAGAATGCGAGCCGCTGCCAGGAAATCCTCAAACTTACCCCCCGTACAGCTGCCTATGTAAGCGCGATCCAGCTTGATTCCAGCGACTTCCGAGACCGATGCTTTGTTATCGGGGCGATGCGGTTTGGCGACAACTGGTTCCATGGTGGAGACATCGTACACCTTCTCGAAGATGTAGCGGGCATCCGCATCCGAAGTAACCAGCTCGTACGGCATATCGGTCCGCGCCTCTACATAATCCACCGTCTTCTGATCTGCCGCTATGATGCCATTTTTCCCGCCGGCCTCGATGGCCATGTTCGTGAGCGTCATCCGCTCCTCCATCGACAGATCGAATACCGCCTCGCCATCGAACTCCAGCGCACGGTACGTTCCGCCTTCGAACCCGATGTCACCAATGACGCTGAGAATCAAATCTTTGGCCATCAACCAGGGGGGTAGCGTGCCTTCAAACACAAAACGCATCGTCTCCGGTACCTTCACCCAGATCTTCCCGGTTCCCATGATCAATGCGGCATCCGTGTTACCCACCCCCGTGGAAAACATGCCGAATGCACCTGAGGTGCACGAGTGACTGTCCGTCCCGAAGAGCACGGTGCCTGGGCGATTGAACCCTTCCTCTGCCAGCGCCACGTGACAAACCCCTTTATATCGAGCCGTCCCGACATCGAAGTAATGCTTCAGTTGGTGCTTGGCCGCGAAATCCCGCAGTATGTCGATGTTGCGCCGCGCGTGCGGATCCTCGGTAAAAATGTAATGGTCCGGCAGAATGACCAGTTTGTCGGGATCCCACACATTGGCGTCTTCCCCGAACTCACGCTGGAAGATGCCGATCGTTGGTGGACCACAGACATCGTGTGTCATCAAGGTGTCCACGTCTACCCAGATGTTGTCCCCGGGCGCGACTCGGTCGCGCCCGGCATGCTGAGCAAGAATCTTCTGGGTAATGGTCTGTCCCATAACGGTACGACCCACCGAACGCGCGTTGCTCGGGCCAGCGGTCAGGTTCGTCGAAATAAAGGTTCGAGGTGCTACTCTTTGGGATTGCCGAATGCCTGCATGATGCCCGAGCCCACAAATTCGATGGACTCCTTGTCAAGGCGAAACGCTGCAAGGGAGTTGAGGGCATTCATGTAAGCCTGGGCCGAGGCTTCAATCACATCGGTGCTACTGGCTTTACCAGCAAACAGGGGACCACCAATACCGATCAGGACACTTACTTCACCGAACGAATCGGATCCTTCCGATACCGATCTGATGGAATAGTTCACCAGATCATGGCCTTCATCCACGGCGTGGTCAATAGCGCGATACAATGCGTCTATGGGTCCATCACCCGTTGCTTTCTGCTCGTTGACGGCATCCGACTGCAGGTCGCGGACCACAACCGTTGCTTCCGGTTCTTGGCCGGATCCTACCGTGACATGAAACTTCTCAAGCGAGTAGTGAGGGGTATCCATCGTGTGCTCTTCGTGGTGGAAAAGATTAATGAGGTCAGCGTCATTGATTTCTTTCTTCCGGTCGGCAAGTTCCACAAATGTGGCATAAACGTCCGCTCGATTCTTTTCATCGACCCGGACCCCCAACCGTTCCAACCGGGAAAATAGGCCATGGCGGCCCGAATGCCTTCCCAGTCGAATGGATTCCGAATCCTGCCCGACGTCTTCTGCACGCATGATTTCATACGTCTCCCGATTCTTCAGTACGCCATCCTGATGAATTCCGGCTTCGTGGGCAAATGCATTTTTCCCGATGATGGCCTTGTTGGGCTGAACCTGGAAGCCAGTGAACGTAGAGACCATTTTGGAGGTCGCAAAGAGCAGGCTGGGATTTATGCCTGTGTGCAATCCAAAATGGGGTGCTCGCACTCGCAACGCCATGACGACTTCCTCAAGGGCTGCATTTCCTGCGCGCTCCCCTATCCCATTGATGGTGCATTCGACCTGACGGGCTCCCGCCTGAAGACCGGACAACGAATTGGCGACTGCCAGACCCAAATCATCGTGACAGTGGGTAGAGAAAACGACTGTCTCTGGTGCATGGACGCCATTGATGACGGTGCGAATCAGCTCTGCATATTCGTCTGATATACAATAGCCGGTTGTATCCGGAATGTTGATGGTCGTAGCACCTGCATCAATCACGGCCTGTACGATGCGGCACAGATAGTCGGCATCCGTCCGTCCCGCATCTTCGGCGCTGAACTCGACATCGTTGGTGTAGGTCAGCGCATGCTCAACAGCCTCTACGGCCATTTTCAGCACCGTTTCGCGCTTTTCCTCGAGGGAAGCACCATAACGCGCGTCAGCAAACTTGCTCTCCAGGTGGATGTCGCTGGTGGCAATGAACGTGTGGATACGGGTGTTGCTGCCTCCCTTAAGCGCAGAGCCCGCAGCATCGATATCTGCTTTTTTCGATCGGGCCAATGCGCAAATGGTCGGACCTTGCACCTCGGCGACAATGCGACGTACTGCCTCGAATTGGCCCGGAGAAGAGATCGGGAAACCGGCTTCGATCACATCCACGCCCAAACGCGCCAACTGACCCGCTAGCTGTAGCTTTTCCGGTACCGTCATGGCCGCTCCGGGGGCCTGCTCTCCATCACGGAGTGAAGTATCGAAAATGATGACGCGATCTGAAGACATGACGATGTCAGGTGGTGGATGGCACAACGTCCGCCTGTGCTATGGCTTCGCACACACGGGTGGTGAATTCGGAAGTGGAAACGCCATTCGATGACAGATCCAGGGTCATAATCCCCCGGGTCAATATGTTATCAACGGCTTGGCGAATGAGATTCGCAGCGCCATGTTGGTCGACGCTCTCGAGAAGCATGGCGCCACTCAGAATGGCGGCAACCGGATTCGCTTCTCCGCGACCGGCGATGTCGGGAGCGCTTCCGTGAACGGGCTCGAACAGCGGTGAAAATCCGCCAAGCGATGCCGAAGGCAGAACACCCAGGGATCCTGCAAGAGTCGATGCGAGGTCAGAAAGGATATCTCCAAACAGATTGGCGGTCAGTACAACATCGAAGGCTCGCGGTTCACGAACAATCTGCATGGCGGCGTTGTCGACATACATGTGGTCCAGACTGACGTCCGGGTATGCTTCGGCATGCAGACGACTCACCCGTTCTCTCCAAAGGCGAGATGATGCCAGAACGTTCGCCTTGTCAACCGACGTAACGCGTCCGGATCTGGACCGGGCCTGCTCGAACGCGATCCGTGCAATGCGGTCGACTTCGCTTGCTGAATACCGCATGGTATCAAAAGCTTCTTCCTCTGAATACTGACGCGGCTCTCCAAAGTAGATCCCCCCTGTCAGCTCACGAACGACCAACATGTCGGTCCCCCCGACCCGGTCCGGAGGCAGTACAGACAGGTGGGCCAAGACGTCCGGGACGCGCACAGGGCGCAGATTTGCATACGCATCCAGTGCCTGTCGAAGCGCCAACAAACCGGCTTCCGGACGCTTCGATGGCGTGGTACTGTCCCAAGCAGGTCCTCCTATGGCTCCCAGCAAAATGGCATCTGCCGAGAGGCAGGCAGCGCGCGTTTCTTCTGGAAACGCGACTCCCGCTTCGTCCAAGGCTGCCCCTCCGAAAGCATGCTCTTCCCACGCAAGATTCACGTTGAATCGCCGACTGGCAGCCTCCATCGCCTGCAGGGCAGATGCTGTCACTTCGGGGCCGATTCCGTCCCCGGGCAATACAACAATATGGATCGGATCTGACATGGTGAAAGGTAGTCCGGACTTCCAAGTCCAGCGATGATCAGGAACTGGATACCGGCTCTTCGCGGCGGAGCCAGGACATCATGCTGCGCAGCTTCTTACCCACCGTCTCCATGGGGTGAGTGACCGACGCCTCCCGCAGTTTGGACATGTTTGGCCATCCTGCGTTACACTCTTCAATCCACTCTCGCGCAAACTCTCCGCTCTGAACTTCGGAGAGGATCTTTTTCATTTCCTGCTTTACCGTATCTGTCACGACCCGGGACCCACGAGAGTACCCACCATACTCGGCCGTATCAGAGACGGAGCGGTTCATAGCCTCGAGTCCACCCTCGTAATAGAGGTCGACAATGAGTTTCAACTCATGCAGGCACTCGAAATAGGCCAGTTCTGGGGAGTACCCCGCTTCCACCAGCGTTTCGAAGCCGGCCTTGATCAAGGCCTCACTTCCCCCGCACAGTACAGCCTGCTCTCCGAACAGGTCGGTCTCGGTTTCATCCTTGAAGTTGGTCTCGATAACGCCGGCGCGCGTCCCCCCGATACCTTTGGCCCAGCTCAACGCCAGATCCATGGTCGAGCCCGAAGCATCCTGTGCAACGGCTACGAGGCACGGCACGCCGCGGCCTTCCGTATAGGTTCGACGGACCAGGTGACCCGGAGATTTGGGGGCAACCATGAACACATCCACACCCTCTGGAGGTGCGATCTGATCGTAGTGCACATTGAATCCATGACCAAAGCCCAATGCCTTCCCAGGCGTCATGTGTTCTTTGATATCGGCCTCGTAGACACGCTTCTGGTGCTGATCCGGAATCAGAATCATGACGACGTCGGCCCAAGCCGCTGCTTCTGAAATCGATTTTACGGCAACGCCGTGCGCTTCAACTTCAGTGCGCGAAGACGAGCCGTCACGAAGGCCGACTACCACGTCCACCCCGCTCTCATGAAGGTTCAATGCGTGGGCGTGGCCCTGGCTACCGAATCCGATCACGGCCACGCGGCGGTTCTGGATAATGCCGAGATCGGCGTCGTAATGCATGTTCATGGTGCTCAAAAAGTCGGTTATGAAAAGTTTTAAGAGGGATTTCAGTGTTCGAAAGCAAGGCGGCGTCGCATCGCGACCCGCCCGCTGCGGGCAACTTCCCGCACATCGTAATCCTTCATCACGCCGATGAAAGCGTTTATTTTTGCAGTAGGGCCAGTCACCTCGAAGGTGAGACTGTCGGGAGTAATGTTGACCACATTGGCTCGAAACACTTCCACGACAGAGAGCAGGGCGGCGCGCTCCGTCGCCGTACTTCGGACTTTGACAAGGCACAGCTCTCGCTCCACGTGATCCTCGCGCGTCAGATCTTCGACCTCGATCGAATCAATCAGGGCATTCAATTGACGAAGGACCTGGGCTATGATGCGATCATTACCCGTCGTCACAAGGGTCAGACGGCGCTGAGTCGGATCTTTCGACTCGCCTACCGTCACGCTTTCGAGATTGAATCCACGCTGGGAAAACAGATTGGTCACCCGGTTGAGCGCCCCAATCGTATCGTCAATCAGAACGGTGATCACGTGGCGATGGACCGAATCCTCCTCGTTCGGAAGAATGGCCTCGCCGGCCGCTTGCTTGCGGAATAGCTGCTGCGGCGTCAGCTCGACGGTTTGCTGTGCGGTGTCGGTTGTCATGGGTTGCACTCGGGACGGCAAGAGCCGTCGTTGAAGAAGAAGTAGGGGTGTGGGTCCAGGTTCAAGCGCAGTCTTCCGGACTGAACTGGGCCGTGATCATGTTATCCGTGGCAGCGCCTGCCGGCACCATCGGAAACACTTTTTCCTCGGTGATGACCCGGAAATCCATCACTACCGGTCGATCGGTGACCTTCCAGGCAGCGTCCAACGTGGCTTCGATATCGGCTGGATCGGTACACTGCAAGCCGACGCACCCGAAGGCTTCGGCAAGCTGCACGAAGTCGGGATTGGTTGGTTCTAGATTCGTGTGACTGTAGCGTTCTTCATGGAAGAGCTCCTGCCACTGCCGGACCATGCCCAGATAATTGTTATTCAGGATGACCACCTTGATGGGTAGTTTGTGCGCCGCAGCAACGCCCAACTCCTGGATATTCATCAGGACGCCTCCATCCCCGTTGATGGAAATGACATCGCGACCAATGGAGCGCATTCCGAACGCAGCGCCCATCGCAGCAGGCAAACTGAACCCCATTGTTCCGAGGCCCCCCGATGTGATATGACTGCGGGGATGAACGTAGGAGAAGAATTGAGCCCCCCACATCTGATTCTGACCGACGTCGGTTACGACGACGGCCTCGCCATCCGTTTTGTCACGCAGTGCCCGCACAACCTGCTGGGGACGCAGCGCATCGTCCTTCTGGAAGTCGAGTGGGCACTCCTCTTTCCACGCGGCAATCTGTGCCAGCCATTCTTGCCTATCGGCCGGATGTACCAGGTCATCCAGCTGATCCAATACCAAGGAAACATCCCCCAGAATGGGGCAATCCACCGGCACGTTCTTGGAGATGCACGCCGGATCGATATCGATATGTATGATGCGGGCGTGTGGAGCCCATGCTTCGATTTTACCCGTCACACGGTCATCAAATCGGGCACCCACGGCAATCAATAGATCCGTGTTCTGCACGGCCATGTTGGCGTACCAGGTGCCATGCATACCGAGCATACCTACCGACAGGGCATCGTTTTCCGGAAAAGAGCCCAATCCATGCAACGTGGTCGTTACCGGGATGGACGTCTTGCGGGCCAATGATGTGAGTTTTTCGGCGCCACCGGAAATGATCGTCCCACCACCCACGTAAAAGAGAGGTCTCTTTGAGGCGGCTATCATGTCAGCCGCTTTTCGAACCTGATCCGCATTGCCGCGACCTACAACGGAATAGCCACGGATCTGTACATGGTCGGGATAATGGAAGGGTGCTCGGGCAGCGATCACATCCTTGGGCAGGTCGACCACCACCGGCCCAGGCCGACCGCTCCGGGCAAGGTGATAGGCTTTCTTGACCGTCGCTGCCAGGTCCTTCACATCGCGGACCAGGAAACTGTGCTTCGTGATACTGCGCGTCACGCCAATCGTATCGCACTCCTGGAAGGCATCGTTGCCAATCAGGTGCGTTGGGACCTGTCCGGTGAAGACGACCAAGGGAATGGAGTCCATGTAGGCGTCGGCAATTCCAGTGACGCAGTTTGTAGCACCGGGACCGGATGTAACCAGGACCGTGCCCACCTTGCCCGTCGCCTTCGCATAGCCTTCTGCGGCATGCGTCCCCCCTTGCTCGTGACGCACCAGAATGTGCTGGAAAGATGGCTGGATGCGGTGCATCTCATCGTAAATGGCAATCACCGCCCCACCTGGATGACCGAAAACGTATTCCACGCCTTCAGCTTCCAACGAGCGGATGAGGATCTCCGCGCCTGTCGCGAGCGGACGATCGGTTGCGGTCGGTGCTGCTGATGGAGCCGTTGCCGTTGGTGAGGTGTTTGCTGGATGTGACATCTGGGATGTACGTTGTGTGTTGAGTGTGCGCGGATTGAGCCGCGCGGGATAACATTCAGAGCGGAGGATGATTCAGGCGGAATGTGAGGGATGAAGTGCAGGCTCCCAATCGGGTACCCGTAGAATGGCGCCTGTAGAGGCACTGGTCACCAGGTGGCTGTACCGGGCCAGATACCCGCTCTGAATGCGAGCCTGGAATGGCGGCAGGGCCGAGCGACGTGACGCTTCTTCCACCTCGTCAACGTGCCAATGCACGGAAGCCTCATGCAAATCGATGGTGATGCGATCTCCCTCCTCAACCAGCGCGATCGCGCCGCCTGCGGCCGCCTCGGGAGAACAGTGACCAATGCTCAATCCACGGGTACCACCGGAAAAACGGCCATCGGTTATCATGGCTACGCTGCGGTCCAGTCGCATGCCGGCCAGCGCCGACGTGGGCTGCAGCATCTCGGGCATGCCGGGTCCGCCTTTGGGCCCCTCGTAGCGAATGATGACCACGGTACCGGGCTCGATACTACCGCTGAGAATGCCCTCGACCGCCTCATCCTGACTTTCAAAAATGCGGACAGTGCCTTCGAAAAGATGCATGTCCTCAGCAACAGCTCCAGTCTTGACGACGCAGCCCTCCGGAGCCAGATTGCCGAACAGCACGCGGAGTCCTCCCGTGGCACGGAAAGGATTCGAGGCAGGCCGAATGATCTCGGGGTGACTGGTATGGGCGGCATCCAGGCCGTGGCCCAACGGATGACCCGTGACCGTTGGCCGATGGCTGTTCAACAGACCGGCCTGATGCAGCTCGGCGAGGACGGCCTGGATGCCGCCCGCCGCGTCTACATCTTCCATATGTACGTCGGGAGTCGCAGGGGCGACCTTGCACAAATAAGGCACGCGGTCAGACATGGCATTGATGCGCTCCAGATCATAATCCACCCCCGCTTCATGCGCTGCGGCCAGAAGATGCAGGATCGTATTGGTGGATCCTCCCATGGCCATATCCAGGGCGAAGGCATCGTCAAACGCCTCTTCCGTCACGATATCGCGCGGTTTGAGCCCCTCGTCGACCATCTCCACGATGCGACGTGCAGCGGATCGCGCCAGATCGCCCCGCTTTGGGTCAATAGCCAGGATGGTCCCATTGCCCGGCAGAGCCAGACCCAGCACTTCCATGATGCAATTCATAGAGTTTGCCGTGAACATACCGGCACAGGAGCCGCACGTCGGACATGCGAGATGCTCCAGGGCATCCAGCTCGACATCATTGATTTCCCCGTTCGAGTACTGCCCTACCCCTTCAAAAACCGAAACAAGATCCACCTTGCGCCCGTCCGGAAGCCGTCCCGCCTTCATCGGGCCACCGGAAACGAATATGACCGGGATATTGCATCGCAGGGCGCCCATGAGCATGCCCGGTACAATCTTGTCGCAATTCGGCAGACAGATGATGGCGTCCAGACAATGCGCCTGAACGACGGTCTCCACGGCATCCGCAATGATCTCGCGGCTTGGCAGCGAATAGCGCATGCCCAGATGCCCCATGGCAATCCCATCGTCTACGCCGATGGTATTGAATTCAAACGGTAGCCCCCCAGCCTCCCGCACGGCCTCCTTGACCAGCGCCCCGAATTCCTGAAGGTGCACGTGGCCGGGAATCAGATCGATGTACGAATTGCAGATACCGATGAAGGGGCGATCGAAATCCTCGTCACTGCGGACCACACCCGTTGCCCGCAGCAAGCTCCGGTGGGGAGCTCGCTGGTACCCTTTGGTAATCGTATGGCTGCGTCGCGACATCGGAAGGAATCGTTGTTTGGGGTGTTAGCCAACCCCTAGCATTCAAGTGATTCCGCGATGCGGCAGGGTTGACCAGATAATCAGGTGACAATTAGCACGCTGACGAGAAGGGACAGCAGGATCACGAGGCCCGCCACTAGTAGGTCTACCACTTCGGTCGAACGGATCGGGAGGTCTGCAACAGCCTCAACCCCCTGCTTCCTGCGAAGGGAAGAGAGAGGAGCAAGGTGGAGTGCGATAAGCCGGGACATCGTTCGACGCATGTTGATGGGTTAGGGGCTCCGCTCTGGCTGAGACATTAGTCGAGCCGAAATGGAGCCGAGCTCTAAATATAATGGTAGGGGGCCTTCCTTCTCCCAATCAACCTTTAAACCTGTGAAGAATCTGGAAGCGCTACCAAAAAAACGGCCACTACGTGTTCTATGGGCCGAAATTTGACAGTGTTAACCAGCTCCTATCCAGTTCAATCACGTATCTTGGGAAGCGCACCTGGCGCTCGAAAAGCGCCTCTTCGTTTCTAAACTTTTTTCTCCATGACTCGATTTCCGGCCCTCATTGCCCAGGAAATGGATGCCGCTGACCCTCTTGCAAGGTTTCGCGCGTCGTTTTCCATTCCACGCATGCCCGATGGATCAGAGACGCTGTATCTATGCGGAAACTCGCTTGGGTTGCAGCCTCGGGAAGGGGTTCAAGCATTGGACGCCGTAATGACAGACTGGGCAAAGCTGGGAATCGAGGGGTATTTCACAGGGGATAATCCGTGGGCCGATTACGGCACTGCGCTGCGCGCATCGGAAGCACGCCTTGTGGGCGCGAAACCGATCGAAGTGGCCGTCATGAACTCGTTGACGGTGAACATCAATCTGCTGATGCTCTCCTTTTACCGGCCGACAGACGAACGCCCTTGCATTCTCATTGAAGAGCACACGTTTCCTTCCGATCAATATGCCTTCCGAGAGCAGATCCGATTCCACGGATTTGATCCGGACGAGTGCTTGATCATCCAACAAGCGCGCGATGGCGAAGATCACCTGCGAACCGAGGATATTCTCGATACGATCGAGCGCGAAGGAGAACGTCTTGCATTGATCATGCTCGGCGGTGTCAACTACTACACTGGGCAATTCTTTGATATCCCTGGAATCACGCGTGCAGGACATGATCAGGGATGTATTGTCGGATGGGATCTTGCCCATGCGGCCGGCAACGTGCCCCTCTCATTACACGATTGGAATGTCGATTTTGCAGCGTGGTGTCACTACAAGTACTTGAATTCGGGGCCTGCTGCGCCGGGTGGTGCGTTCGTCCACGAACGGTTCGCTCGTGCATCGGACCTTCCAAGACTGGCTGGATGGTGGGGTCACAATCGTGCAACCCGCTTTCAGTGGGTTGATGAGTTCGATCCCGAGCCGGGCGCCGTCGGATGGCAGATGACCAACACGCCCATCCTGTCCACGGCACCACTCAAAGGCTCTCTCGCCCTGTTCGATGAGGTCGGCATGGATGCCATCCGGACCAAGAGCAAAAAGCTGACGGGCTATCTGTGGGATCTTCTTCAGGAGATCGGGGACGGATTCGACATCATGACACCCGCTGATCCCCAGCAACGTGGGGCACAGCTCTCACTGCGTGTTCATGGGGAAAACGGGCGTGCTGTTTTTGACTTCATCAAAGAGCGCGGCGTGATCTGCGACTGGCGCAATCCGAACTGCATCCGGATTTCTCCGGCCCCCCTGTACAACTCGTTCGAAGACGTGCGGCGATTCGCAGAGTTGTTCGACGAGGCGCTGCATTCGGTCGCCTGACACTCCGGCTGGAAGAGTCCTTTTGGTCCGATTGAGCGGTCGATGAGTGGTTTTTTTTGCACCGGAAGCGCTTTTTGTTCTGCCTCGAAGGGGTCTTGTGGGGCGATTCGGTGTATCACCAGTTCTTGACCCACACACTGTCTTACGTGTCTGACGCATGTGCTCGATCCTGGCCATTCTTGACATTCCCAGCGTAACCGACGAATTGCGCGAGCAGGCGTTGACGATGAGCCGTCGCCAGCGTCACCGCGGTCCGGACTGGTCCGGAATCCACGCCGACGATCATGCCATTCTGGCCCATGAACGTCTGGCCATCGTGGACCTGCTTCATGGTGCCCAGCCGCTGTACAGCCCGGATCAGCGTTACGTGCTGGCCGTCAACGGCGAGATCTACAACCATCGGGAGCTGCGCAAGGAATTTCCGGACTACACTTTTCAGACGGACTCCGATTGCGAAGTCATCATCCCGTTGCTCGATCGGGATGGCATTGATGGTCTCAAGCGACTGAACGGGATCTACGCCTTCGTACTGTGGGACAGCCTGAAAAACCGTTTCCTGGTTGCTCGTGATCCCGTCGGCGTCATCCCGCTTTACTTCGGCCACGACGCCGCCGGTCACCTGATCGTCGCTTCCGAAATGAAGGCCCTTGAGCCGGTCTGCAACCGGTTCGAAGAATTCCTTCCGGGCCACGTCCTCGACAGCGATTCCGATCGTGAACCACGCGAATGGCACGACTGGGGCTGGGAGGCCTACGAAGATGTCGAAGCAGGGTCTTCTGATCCTCAGGTCGTGCGTAATGCCCTCTCCGACGCCGTCCATCGACAATTGATGGGTGATGTCCCTTACGGCGTGCTCCTGTCGGGCGGCCTCGACTCGTCCGTCATCGCGGCTCTGGCCTGTAAATATGCCGCATCCCGTGTGGACGCCGACGACCAGTCGGAAGCCTGGTGGCCACGGATACACTCCTTTGCCATCGGCCTCGAGGGCAGCCCTGATCTGGCCGCCGCTAAGGCCGTTGCGGACCACATCGGAAGCGTCCATCACGGTTTTACCTTCACCATCCAGGAAGGTATCGATGCCCTGCGGGACGTCATCCACCATATCGAGACCTATGATGTGACGACTATCCGCGCCTCCACGCCCATGTACCTGATGGCACGTCGGATCAAGGCCATGGGCATCAAGATGGTGCTGTCCGGAGAAGGCGCCGACGAGATCTTCGGCGGGTACCTGTATTTCCATAAAGCCCCAGACGCCCGGGAATTCCACGAAGAGACGGTACGCAAGATCAACCGGCTGCACCTGTTCGATTGCCTGCGTGCCAACAAGAGCATGGCCGCCTGGGGCGTCGAAGCACGCGTGCCCTTCCTCGATCTCGAATTCCTGGACGCGGCCATGCGCCTGAATCCGGATGCCAAGATGATCAAGGACGGACGGCTCGAAAAACAGATTGTCCGGGAAGCTTTCAAGGACCTCCTTCCAGAGAGCATCTATCGCCGCCAGAAAGAACAGTTCTCCGACGGTGTTGGCTACGGGTGGATTGATTACCTCAAGGCGCACGCCGAAGAACGCGTCAGCGATCAGGACATGGCTCGTGCCGCGTTCCGCTTCCCGATCAATACCCCGGACACGAAAGAGGGGTACTTCTACCGGAGCATCTTCGAAGAGCTGTTCCCGTCTGAAAGTGCAGCTCGCTGCGTACCGGGTGGAAAATCCGTGGCTTGCAGCACACCTGAGGCCCTGGCCTGGGACGCGGCGTTCGCCAGTCAGGCAGATCCGTCCGGTCGTGCCGTCAAGGGAGTCCACGAAGACGCGTATTAGCGAGCCGCCGGCTCGGGTCTGAGTCCGGACTTCCGGGCGGGTCGATTGCGGGACTTCTTCTCAGGAACCCACTCCGTTTTGTGGGCAATGCGGACGTAGGGTGCATGCATCACAAAGTGGTTTCTTTGCATCGCAAACCGCGCGACCATGCAGGATGATGGCATGACCGGAGAAGATCCACTCGTCCTGCGGAATAACCTCCATCAGATCTTTTTCGACCTTCACGGGATCAGTCTGCTCGGTCAGTCCGAGTCGGAAAGCAAGACGCTTGACGTGGGTGTCTACCACGAAGCCCGTCGCTTTCCCGAACCACGTACCCAGCACCACATTGGCCGTCTTGCGTGCCACTCCGGGCAGGGCCACAAGGTCATTCATTGTATCGGGGACGTGTCCGTCATGCTCTTCCTCGATCATGTTTGCGGCTGCCACTACATTCTTTGCCTTGTTCCGAAAGAATCCCGTAGACCGGATCTCCTCCTGGAAGATCTCCAGGTCGGCGTCTGCAAAGTCCTTTACCGTCCGATATTTCTCGAACAGGGACGCCGTGACCCGGTTCACATTGACATCCGTGGTCTGCGCCGACATGATGGTCGCAAACAGCAACTCGTGTGCATTGCGATGTTTCAGAGCGCAATCAGCGTCGGGGTAAAGTCGGTGAAGCTCCTCCAGAATGGGAGAGGTATGGTCAGCTTCGGAATCAGACATGATCGTGGTGGGCATCAGATGGGTAGAGACGCGGACATGCTTGCCTGAACCTAAACAATCAGGATCGGTTCATGGAGCGACGACGAACCTCTTTCGGACATTGTCGTCAATCCAGACCTTGCAGATCGTCGATGGCCACCACTTCATGCGCCCGGAATTAGCAGAAAGACTTTCCCGCATTCCTACCCGCCCCGGTGTCTACCAACACAAGGACGAGGCTGGCAAAGTGTTGTATGTCGGCAAAGCAAAGAACCTGAAGGCGAGGGTCAGCTCCTACTTTCATGCCGGTCGAAATCTGGATGGTCGTCTGCGGATCATGGTTTCCAAAGTGCGCGACGTTGAAGTGATTGTCACAGATACGGAAGTGGAGGCCTTGCTGCTTGAAAACAATCTGATCAAGAGTCTCAAACCTCGCTACAACATTCTGTTGCGCGATGACAAGACCTACCCCTTCATTTGCGTGAAGAACGAGCCCTTCCCTCGGGTTTTCTCGACGCGGCGTCCAAGAAAGGACGGGTCAAAGTACTTCGGACCGTACACGGACGTACGCAGCATGAATCTGATGCTCGATACCATCCGATCCATTTTCCGTCTTCGCACGTGCTCGTTGAATCTTGCTGCAGAGCCCATTGCAGCCGGGAAATACGAAGTATGCTTGCAGTACCACATCAAGAAATGTGACGCGCCGTGCGTGGGTCTGCAATCGAGGGAGGACTACGATAAAACCATCAAGCAGGTCGAACAGCTACTCAACGGCAAGACGGGCGGTCTCATCTCCCTGCTCAAAGATGAGATGCAACGGGTCGCCGAAGCCATGGACTTCGAGGAGGCGGCCAAGCTCAGGGATCAGATTGCAGCCCTCGAGAAGTACGCCGAGCGCCAGAAGGTCGTCAGCGGAGATCTGGCGGATCGGGATCTGTTTGCCCTGTCTCTGGACAGGGAGTCAAATGCGGCTTGCGGAGCGGTATTCCAGATGCGCGACGGAAAGATTGTGGGGCGCCGTCACATTTACTTGAGCCGCATCGAAGAGACGCCCGAGGACGAGTTGATGCAAGCCGTCCTGGAGCGCTATTACACCGAGTCCACATTCTTTCCCCGAGAACTCCTGTTGTCGATTGCCTGTGCAGATCCCGAACTGATCGAAGATCTCCTTCGTGAAAACAGTGGGCACAAAGTGACACTGCATGTGCCACAGCGAGGAGACAAGGCTGGACTCGTTCGGATCGTAGAAAAAAATGCGGAATTGATGCTATCCGAGCATCTCATCCACAAACAAAAACAGACGGAAGGCCGGGTTCCTCACGCCGTTGAAAAGCTTCAGAAAGATCTTTCCCTTCCGCGTCTTCCCCGTCGGATCGAATGCTTCGACATTTCCCATCTGAGTGGCACGGATGTCGTTGCCTCCTGTGTGGTATTTATTGATGGACAGCCGCGTAAAAGCGAGTACCGCACGTACAAGATGCGAACCGTCGGTAATGGGCGTTCCGACGATTTCCAATCAATGAAAGAAGTCGTCGGTCGTCGCTACGGGAAAGTGGTAGAGGAAAACGGGCCTTGGCCCGACCTGGTTGTCATTGACGGTGGGAAAGGTCAGCTTTCGAGCTCTGTTCAGGCCTTGGTCGATGTGGAGGCCTACGGGAAATTCCCTCTCGTCGGCCTGGCCAAGCGATTGGAGGAAGTGTTTTTCCCCGGGGATACCGAGTCGGTCTTCATCTCGAAAGACAGCGCATCGCTGCAGCTTCTGCAGCGTGCGCGTAATGAAGCCCACCGATTTGCTGTCACGTTCCAGCGAAAACAACGCAAGAAGAACACACTGCATACGGAGCTGGAAGAAATCGAGGGGATCGGTCCGGCAACGGCACGCAAGCTGCTGAGAGCATTCGGATCCCTGAAACGAGTCAGAGAAGCGTCCGAGACCTTGCTTTCCGAGGAAGTGGGGCCATACGCAGCGCGCCTGGTCAGGGAATATTTCGATACGGGAGAGAACCGTTCATCAGAAACCGATCACTGAACGTTTATGTCGGCGTTATCCATTGTGCGCCTATGGGTTACACGATCATGCTTTGCGGGGATTTCATCTGATTGACGTGTAACCGAGTCGGGGGTTGAGGACTCGGAGGGGCATTCAAGTATCCACCTACCGGACTTCACCTCATGTTTCGATTCCGACCCTTCCCCTGCCCGGCAGCCCCTCTGATGGCTGTGGCTCTGGTCCTTGCTTACCCGACTGCCGACGCCACTGCCCAGACGATTGCCGGCCCCACGTCGGACGTCCAGACAACCATCGGCACGGTCACGGGCGAGGTGTTCGAACGCAGTGGAGAACCGTTGGTCACGGCGACCATTGGAATTCGTGCAGCCGCTGATTCCAGTCTGGTTACCGGCACGGTAACGGATGCCTCTGGAAGCTTTGTGATCGATCGCCTGCGACCTGGCCGCTACTTCGCGGAAATCAGTTTCGTCGGATTCGAGCCGGTCCGATCAGAAATATTCGAAATCACGCCGGGCAATACGCGAGTGGAATTGGGAGCCGTTACCCTGCGGACTGATGCGGCAGAGCTTGAAGGGGTACAAGTGGTGGCCGAACGCGCTGAGGTCGCTTTCGAGATTGACCGAACGGTTTACAACACACGCGATCAGATCGCCAGCGCCGGAGGTAATGCAACCGATGTGTTGCAAAATATCCCCTCGGTCGAGGTGGATGTAGATGGGAAGGTCTCGCTTCGCGGAAATCAGAACATCAACATTTTGATCAATGGGAAACCATCCCCCCTGCGGGGTGACTTCTTGACTGCCTTTTTGCAGCAGATTCCGGCCAGCTCAGTCGATCGTGTGGAAGTGATTCCCAATCCATCGGCCAAGTACGACCCGGACGGACAGGCGGGTGCCCTGAACATCATTCTCAAAAAGGACACCGAGCTTGGAAAGAGTGGCAGTATCACGTCCGGAGGCTCCACGCGAGGCGACTACAATGTAGGCGGGTCGTTCACCGCGCAGCGAGGTCGAATGACCGTGTTCGCCAACTATGGGTTTCGCTCAGAGGACCGCGATAGTGACGGATACAACTTTCGGGAGAATCGCTATCTGGACCCCTGGACGTACCTGGAACAGGACAATTCCGGATTACGCACCTCAACTTCTCACCTGGTCAATTCCTCCCTTGACCTCAAATTGAGCGACATTTCTGAGCTTTCGTTTTCCGCCCTTGCAAGTGTTCGTGACGGAGATAATGCTTCCGAGAACCTATACAACCAACTGGATCCCGACCGCTCCCTCACGGATCGCTCCGTCAGGCAAAGTATCCGCGCTACAGACGGGTCATCCATGGACTTCTCACTTTCGGGTCGCCGGATTGTTGAGGCCTCCAAGCGCGAATTGACCGGCGAAGTGCGCTACAATGAATCTGACGGTGGTGATCTCGACGACTTGACCGAACGACTGATGGAGCTGGACGGCGGCAGCGCTGATCTGCTGCTGGAGCAGACCATCAACGAACTGGACAACCATGATATGCAATGGAATGCGCAATCCGATTGGATTCGACCTTTCGGAGATTGGAAAGTCGAAGCCGGTGCCAAGGCCACGTTGCGCCAAATGGACAACCGGTTCGACGTGCGGTCTCTCGACCTCACGCAGCAGGTCTTTGAAGTGGACGACGCTCAGACCAATCAATTCATCTTCGATGAGGATGTCTTTGCTGGGTACGGGATTGTCAGTAAAGCATTTGGTTCATTTGAGGCCCAGGTCGGGCTTCGGGCTGAGCAGGCCCGTACCACCTTCAATCTGCGGACAACGGCTGAATCGTTCGACAACGATTACGCCAGTCTTTTTCCGAGTGCCTTCCTGAATTACAACCTCTCTCAGATGAAGCAGTTGAAGGTGAGCTATTCCAAGCGGGTGAATCGTCCTCGTACAAATCAGCTGAATCCGTTCACCACCTTTTCCGATCCACTGAACCTGAGCGTAGGAAATCCCCAGTTGCAGCCTGAATACATCCACGCTGTCGAGCTGGCCTACCAACAATTCTCGCGTAAGGGATCCCTCAGTATTTCACCCTACTATCGTCGCACAGTCAATAAGATCGAGCGCTACAAGACGGTTGATCCGAACAGCGGTATTTCCACGCTCACATTCCGGAATTTCGACCAAAGCGAATCCTACGGTACCGAGGTGATTGGTTCATTGCGGATCGGGAAGCTGAGCGGATTCTCCAGCTTCAATGCCTACCGCATTGTAACGGAGGGAACGAACGTCGACGCGGATCTTGCGAATGACGCCATTTCCTGGTCCTCCCGGGCAAGTGTGTCCTACAAGATCCAGGACGGGACGGATTTGCAGATGTTTTATTTTTACCGCGCTCCCATCGATGTCGCGCAAGGCCGGATTTCCTCCTTCTCGGTGGCCAACCTGTCTATCCGCCAGCGCATTCTGAACAACAAAGGATCGCTGACGCTTCGCGTAAGCGATCCGCTCAACATGATGGGCTTCGAGTTTGAGGTGGATCAGGCGGCCTTCTATCAACTTGGAAGCCGCAACTGGGAATCCCAGTCGGTAGGATTGACCTTCCAGTACAACTTCGGGGAACAGATTCGTCGCGCGCAGCGGCCGAATCGTGGCAACCAGGATGACGGCATGGGTGATATCGGAATCAACTGAGTCTGGCTACCCGTTGCGTAACCGGAGATTCCCACGCTCAAACAGGGTCGGTTCAACACGTTCGTCGTACCATGATATGGTCGCTCTTCAAGAACTAGATCCGCCTCAGATGGCGATCTCCTACCTTCCGCACCGCATCTCCGTCACTGACTACCATGGCCAATCCGTACATCACTCCCGCGTTGTTCTCGTTCCTCAGAGAACTCAAAGCCAACAATACGCGGGAATGGTTTACCGAACACAAGGCCCGCTATGAGCAGGACGTCAAAGAGCCGTTGTTGGACATGATCGCTGACTTTGCTCCGATGCTGTCTGAGCTGAGTCCACACTACCTGGCCATCCCGAAAGCCTCTGGCGGCTCGCTCTTCCGTATCTACCGTGACGTCCGTTTCTCCAAGAACAAGGACCCTTACAAGACGGTCGCCGGGGTCCACTTCCGGCATCGTCTGGGAAAAGATGTTCATGCGCCCGGCTACTACCTGCATCTGGAACCGGGGAATGTGTTTTATGCCATGGGAATGTGGCATCCTGCCGGTCCTGATCTTCGAGCCATCCGGCAGCGAATCGATCAGGATCCCGATGAATGGCGTGATGTGAAAGAGGACACGCTCTTCGCATCAACGTATACCTGGGAAGGTGAGTCCCTGGTGCGAGCACCCAAAGGATTTGCCCCCGATCATCCGGATATAGAGGATTTGCGACGCAAAGACTTCATCGGGGTTGGCCGACTGCCTGAAGAGGATGCACACCGATCCGATTTTCTTCCCTACCTCGCCACTGAATGGGGCAAGGGAACGCCGCTCATGCGCTTCCTGAGCGCTGCGGTTGACGTACCATTCTAGACCATTACAAACCCTGTCAGAATAGCCACTATGAGTACTACTGTCGAGATGCCTGAAGAAGGCACGAATGCGCCTGATTTTTCGGGGATAACCCAGGATGGCTCTACCGTTTCGCTGGGCGACTTCGCCGGTCAAAAACTGGTTCTCTACTTCTACCCGCGCGACAATACGCCTGGTTGTACCAAACAGGCGTGCAACTTGCGTGACCATTGGTCAGACCTGCAGGCACATGGCATTGCTGTTGTTGGTGTTTCTGATGACCCCGTCAAGAAACACGCAGGCTTTTCCGAGAAGTTCGAACTGCCATTCCCGCTCATTGCCGACACGGAACGCACAGTAATGGGCGCATACGGGACGTATGGGCCCAAAAATATGTATGGCAAGCTAATCAATGGAACGAAGCGAACGACCTTCCTGATCGATGAAAACGGGTCGATCGTCAAAGTTATCAAGCGCCCGAAGACGGGTGATCATGCAGCCGAAGTTCTTCGCTGGTTCGGTCTGGCCGATTAAGAAAGGTCACGAGGGCGGCCTGGATGGGGGGCTGAAACCACCCCCAGGCCGTGCCTTCGAACAGGGTCGGAAAATCAAGGGATTCCTGCTACTTTTTTTTTCAACATTCGGAGTGTTGATAAGAAGTGGGACGAGTGGATAAATACGGATGAAATGAGCTTGCCAGCAGGCCACTGTCCTGCCTACACTAGTCACTCAAGAAATCATCCCACCCCCGTTTTTGAACCAACCTGTTTGATGGCATACCCATCTGAAGTGCTGTGGCAGAGAAGCAAGGAAAAGCTGGCGCAGGATCTCCCGACCCAACAGTTTCAGACCTGGATTCGTCCCCTTTCTTTCATGTCGAGCTCCTCGACTGGAAATGGTACCCACCTCACCCTCGGTGTACCATCTGATTTCCATCGGGACTGGATTGACCGCGAATTCAGCGATGTTGTACAGCAGTCGCTCGAACACTGCTATGAAGGCAACGTATCGTTCACCTTGATGGTGTCGGCGATTGCCGAAGCTGAGGTTGAAACGGTATCCGCTGACTTCGGACACGAAATCCGTGCTGCTTCGAAAGACGCCTCATCTGCGGAGCCCCAGAACCCCTCTCGAATCGAGTCGTCCTCGCGCTACCACTCAACTGCGGACGCGCCCCGTCCCAGTCGTCGTAACGCACCGCCCGCGCAGCAACCCCCTGCTACCCCATTTTCCTTCCGCCCTGAGACGGTGCCAGGCAGCTTGCCTCGTACACTCAACCCGAAGTACACGCTCGACACGTTCATCGAGGCCGATTGCAACCGACTTGCCCGCTCGGCAGGCGTTGCCGTTGCAAAGCGTCCGGGAGCCACAAGCTTCAATCCTTTCCTGATCTACGGGAAGGTTGGACTAGGAAAGACGCACCTCGCACATGCCATCGGAAACGAAATTGTCCAGAGCCAGCCGCGAGCCCAAGTCCTGTATCTGACGTCGGAAGCGTTCACCAACTATTTCGTGTACGCCATCCAAAACAATACCCTTGGTGAGTTCACCCAGGCTTTCCGTCAAATCGACGTCCTGATCGTGGACGACATTCAGTTCTTTGGCGGCAAGGAGAAAACGCAGGAGCAGTTCTTCCACCTCTTCAACGAGCTTCACCAAAGTGGCAAGCAGATCATTCTGTGTGCCGACCGCAGCCCGGCGGAGATCGCAGGCATAGAAGAACGACTGCTATCCCGTTTCCGCTGGGGTCTCTCAGCCGATGTACAGCCGCCAGACCTGGAGACGCGAACGGCCATCCTGCAGCGACATGCTTCAGAAGCCGGCTTGGAATTATCTGGCGAGGTGATCGACTACATCGCCTACAACGTGAAGGATAACATTCGTTTGCTTGAGGGCGCCTTCAACAAGTTGCTTGCGCTGCATAGTGTTACGCGGCAGTCTATCGATATGACCTTCGTGCAGGATGCGTTGTCGGACTTGATCGACAATCGCGCACGCAAGAGCATTTCGGCCTCACAGATTCGGGACATCGTTGCAGAATTCTACAGCATGGATACGGATTTGCTGATCGGTAAGAGCCGAAAGCGGCCAATCGTGGATGCTCGTCAGGTTGCCATGCACTTCTGCAAGCAGATGACACAGCATTCACTGGAGGCCATCGGGAGACGATTTGGTGGTCGCGATCACTCTACCGTGATCCACGCGTGCAAAGCTATCCAGGCCCGCATTGACACCGATCCCCGCTTCGTGGAAGAACTCGGACACATCGAGCAGCTTCTCAAGAACCGGGTCATGCACTCCTGATTCCGCGAAAGTGGATGAATCGGCCTCACGCTGCCAACCGCATCGAGCATGAGCGAAAAACCTGTCACAGGAACCATCGGCTGGTTTGATCTCACGGTCGACGATGCTGATGGCGTCCGTGATTTCTATCAGGAAGTCGTCGGATGGTCTGCCTCTCCCCTCAGTATGGGGGATTACAATGATTATGTCATGGCGACACCCGACGGTACGCCTGTTTCGGGTGTCTGTCATGCCCGCGGAGGCAATGCTGGATTACCCGCGCAGTGGCTTATGTACGTGAACGTGGATGACATCGAGGCATCTCGAGCTGCCGTGGAGCGTTTGGGCGGTGCACTGATTACTTCGGTGAAGCATGCCGAGGGACACGGTTCGTATTGTGTCATTCGTGATCCGGCCGGGGCGGTTATAGCGCTCTTCCAGCCCGAGTAGCCTACCGCACGCGATGCAGACCTATGGTTGAGGCTGAAAACTCATCCGGTCTCAAGTCCTCCCTTCCAGGCGGTCCGGCTTCCAGATCGAGACGCAGGGAATCATCGGAAACAAACGAGATGATCCCATAAAGCGTCTGGCCGGCGAGCGGTGGAGAGGAAAACCCAGAAAGATCCAGCGTCATTGTATCTGCTGACCACCCTTTTTCATACCGAAGGTTGGTCAACTCAAACCATTCACCGTCGGAAGCCGCACGCCAGTCCATCGCTTCTGGCGATTTGAAGTGAAAAAGCTGCTCGTTTCCGGCTGCATCCACTCCCGCCCATTGTCCCGCAAGGGGTGTTTCGAGGGTATCCATCAAGGCAGCCAATCGGTCATAATCCGCTTGTTGAGTGGCTTTCAAACCAGAAGCAAAGAGTGGGAATAGCGATCGCCACCACCAGGTAGCACCTTCAAAGGTGGAGCGCACAAACAACTCGGTACCAGACTCGAGCGCGGTCAATTGGACAATGATATCCCCGCCAGTCATTTCACTGTCGAAATGCAGCCCGAATCGCTCTCCAACTTCCCACGTGGTGATTTCCTGGCGGAGCTTCAGTGTATCGCCTCCAGTAACCATGGTCAACGTTGACTGATTGCCAACGGGTACATCCCTGGACAGCGTGCTTTCAAGCGAGACAAATCCCTCCATCCAGTACTCAACCAGTGTGGCATTCGTGAGGGCATCAAAAGCAACGTACACGCTCCGATCCGTCCGTGAAGTGGTTTCAATGCTGACGGATGTCTTGACGAAGCCAATGGCAACGAAAACCACACAGCATATTAGAATCAACGCCGTGATGAGGCGAAGGGCTCGGCCGATCGCAGGTTGGGTAGAGGACATGGGTTACTCGGAATAATTGTGCCCTTTGCGGTCGTTTCTCAGAGCAACGATAGGCGTTTAGCATTGGAATCGAAAGCCTTCATACGTATTATCGCCGGTGCCCGAACCCATCGGGATTCTGCCCAGAGAACTTGCATTCTTTCGGGTTTTTCCAGCGCCTCCTGTCCGTTTTCAGCCTTTCATGGGTCTCTTTAATTTCTCCACTGATGTCGCCATCGACCTGGGTACAGCAAACACGCTGATTTATATCCAGGGACGGGGGATTGTGCTGAATGAACCTTCCATTGTCGCTCTGAACCGGTCGACTCGCAAGGTGATTGCTGTTGGGCACGAAGCCCAGCAGATGCACGAGCGTACCCACCGGGAAATCGAAACCATTCGTCCTCTGAAGGATGGTGTTATTGCGGATTTCGAGGTGGCAGAGCAGCTCATTCGTCAACTGATCCGAAAAGTGCAGACCAACTGGCTTTCTGCAATTCGGCGCATGGTGATTTGTGTCCCCTCGGGCATCACAGAGGTTGAGAAACGAGCCGTCCGCGACTCTGCCGAGCACGCAGGGGCACGCCAGGTACACCTCATTGATGAACCCATGGCTGCCGCGATCGGAATCGGATTGAACGTTGCCGAGCCGGTTGGCAACATGATTGTAGATATTGGGGGTGGGACGACGGAAATCGCAGTGATCGCCCTGTCTGGAATCGTGATCGACGAGTCCATTCGTGTCGGCGGTGACGAGCTCGACAATGCCATTGTGCAGTACTTCAAGCGCAACCACAACCTCCTTATCGGTCATCGTACGGCCGAACGGATCAAGAAGGAAGTGGGTAGTGCAGTAGAATTGGACCCGGAACTGGAGCTGTCCGTGAAGGGACGGGACCTGGTCAGCGGCATTCCGAAAGTTCGGACCATTTCCTCAGAAGACGTCCGGGAAGCACTGCGCGAACCCGTCGGTCAGATTGCCTCAGCAGTAATCCGGTGTCTGGAAAGAACCCCTCCGGAGTTGGGTGCTGATATCCTTGAACGTGGGATAATGCTCACTGGAGGCGGCGCCATGTTGAAAGGCTTGGACTCCATGATCCGCGGCCGCGTAGATCTGCCGGTTTACGTCGCAGAAGACCCGCTGACCGCTGTTGTCCGAGGTACTGGATCGGTTCTCGAAGATATTGAGACCTTCGAAAAAGTGCTCAGCTAGTCATTTCGGGCGTTTTCAGGTTTTCATCGTTTTCCACAGCTTTTCCACTTCTGGTTGGAGAAGGCTGAATCTCGATGTTTTTCTGCCACCGTCGCGCCATCATCGAATATGATTTTCATATGTCTTTATTTTACAAGGACTTACAAAAGTCCCCGTTTTCTTAATCATGGCGTAGCATGCGAAAACGGACGTTTTTGAACGTTTTCCACACGTCATCAACAACTACGGGACTGTCCTCCCCTACAGCCATTTGGGGCAATTCAGGCTAGATTGCAATAAACGTGTCGAGCCGTCACGTGATCATTGACCATCCCCTTCGGACCCGGTAGCTTGCGCGATCCCGATCATCTACCGCGCCAGCTCATGACCTCATCTTTCCGCCCGCACCTGTTCTGGCTCATTGCCGTCATCCTGTTCGGGACCGCATGGTCGGGATGCTCTCAAGATCCAGTACGAATGCTGGTCTTTTCTCACACCGAAGGCTTCCGGCATGGGCACATTCCGCTTGCGAGAGAAGTTGTCCAGGGACTTGGTACGGAGATGGGAATGGTGATTGATACCACCGAAAACCCAGCGGATTTCAATGAGGAAAATCTCGCCCGCTACGATGCAGTCCTGTTCTTGAGTACGACAGGCGATGTATTTGATCGCCCGCAAGAAGTGGCCTTCCGGCGATTCATCCAACGCGGCGGCGGATACCTGGGAATTCACGCTGCCAGCGACACGGAATATGATTGGCCCTGGTACGGACAATTGGTCGGCGCCTACTTCTCAGGGCACCCGGCGCCGCAAGAAGCAACGCTGGATATTCTGGACGCGACCCACCCCACGGTCGATCATCTTCCCCAGCGTTGGGAGCGCTTTGACGAGTGGTACAGTTTCCGATTCGTAAACCCTGACATCATTCCGTTGATCAGCATCGATGAAACGACGTATGACGTGGGAAATGACACCTCTGAAGAGGACAGTCATCCCATGGTTTGGTATCACGATTTTGACGGTGGCCGGTCTTATTACATCCAGCCAGGTCACACGGACGCGTCGTGGAGCGAGCCTGCGTTCTTGGAATTGGTCCGTTCGGCCATGACGTGGGTTACCCAATCCGGATCCCAGAAAAAGCCGGTCTCGCAAACTCCGTACGAGTGGGAATTCAAAGTGGATGTCCTGACGACGAATCTGAACGAACCGATGGAACTGGAGGCGCTTCCCGACGGACGTATCATGTTCATCGAACGCCCGGGAGCCGTTCACGTGTTTGATCCTTCTACGGGATTCGATTCCATCGTCAACGAAATTCCAGTGGCATACGGTTTGGAAGACGGTCTGCTCGGTATGGCACTGGACCCTGATTTTGAGCAGAATGGTTGGGTCTACCTCTATCATTCTCCGTTGAATGAATCGCTCAATCGCATTTCCCGGTTCACGTTTGATGGATCCCGTCTGGACTTGGCCTCCGAAGTCGCCGTCCTGGACGTAGGTACCCAGCGCGAGACCTGCTGCCATGCAGGCGGGTCACTGGAATTCGGGCCAGAGGGATCCCTTTTTCTTTCTGTGGGAGACAACACCAATCCATTCGAGGCGAGTGGCTCTGCTCCGATCGACGAGCGCCCGGGCCGAAGTCCTTACGATGCCCAAGGAACGTCGGCCAACTCCCAGGATCTGCGAGGCAAAATCCTTCGCATCCGCCCAGAACCCGATGGAAGCTACTCCATCCCGGACGGCAACCTGTTTTCCGACCCGTCCATCGGCAGACCTGAAATCTATGTGATGGGTAACCGCAATCCTTTCCGTATCTCCATCGACTCCGAATCCGGATGGTTGTATTGGGGAGATATCGGGCCGGATGCCTCGGAGCCTTCTGAATCCCGCGGGCCTCAGGGATACGATGAATTGAATCAGGCACGCTCTGCAGGCTTCTTCGGCTGGCCCTATTTCATCGCAGACAACAAAGCGTATCGTGACTGGGACTTTGAGGCGGACCGGGGTAAGGACTGGTTTGATGCAGGAGCCCCTGTGAACGATTCTCCCAACAGCTCCGGGACCGTGGTCCTGCCCCCTGCCCAACCGGCTTTCCTGTTCTATCCTTACGGCACCACGCAGGATCATCCACTACTGGGTGACGGCGGACGCAGTGCCATGGCAGGACCCATATTCCGCGAATCTGTAATGGGCGAGCATTCCTTCCCTTCCTATTTCGAAGGCAAGCTCCTGATGTATGAGTGGATGCGACACAAGACCTTCTTCGTAACCATGGACCAGGATGGGCACTATCGATTCATGGAAGAATTTCTTCCATCCAGGAAATGGAGTCGTCCCATGGATATGACATTTGGATCAGACGGTGCGCTCTACGTTATCGAATACGGTGAAGCATGGAATACCCGAAACGAAGATGCCACGTTGACCCGAATAGAATACCGGCGATGAATCATTCCTTTCTTGCCGTAGCTGCGGCTCTGGCACTACGCCTGACCTCTGGATGCGCTCCGACCGAGCCGCCTGCTGAGCGTATCGATGCTCGGACCGGCCAGGTTATTCGAACAGGATTCGTGCCTGTGTCTGGTGGCAAGGTCTTCTACGAGCTCTCCAATCCAGACGTCGACGCAACGCCGCTCATCCTCATCCACGGTGGACCCGGTGGTACCAGCTGCGGATTCGGGTTGCTGGACGATGAGATGATGGATCGTCCCGTCCTGCGCTATGACCAACTGGAAACGGGACGTTCGGATCGACCCGGCCTTCAAGAGCAGTGGCACATCGACCATTCGGTATCCGAGATTGATGCCATTCGATCGCATTTTGGTTGGGATGAAGTGCACCTTTTGGGCTGGAGCTGGGGCGGTGCGGTCGCCGCTGAATACGTGCTGGAAAGTGAGCAGGAAGGGGTAATAAGCACCATCATGGCAGGCCCGCTGCTGAGTACCCCAGTATGGATTGAAGATGCAACAACCCTTCTGGAAACCATGTCGGAAGACGTGCAGGCTACCATTCGTCTGCACGAAGATGCCCGAACGTACGATCATCCCGATTACGTAGCCGCCACCGATTCTTTCTACGCCCGCTTCATGGACCCCTGGGGGTACGACCCCATACCTGAATGTGAGGGGGTTTCCGGCAACTCCACGGTCTACAACACGATGTGGGGACCAACAGAGTTTACAGCAACGGGTACCCTGCTGGAATACGACCGCAGAGACCGGCTGGCCGAGATCAACGTGCCGGTCCTGATCATCTCCGGTGAATTCGACGAAGCCCGTCCTGTCACCATGCAGGAATTTGCAGATGAAATGCCTGATGCACGCGTTCAGGTAGTCCAAGGAGCCGGGCACGCTGCGCCTGCTGAACGGCCAGATGTGGTCGCTGGCATGGTGACCTCGTTCCTGCAGGAAATTGAGCAAAGGCCTGTTCTGGAAACGAAGACAGACAGGCCTGAGTAAACCGGCAATCCTTGCCCACTCCAAGACTTCCAGATTCATGATCCGCTTTCTTTGCACTTTCCTTCTGGTCGGAACCACCTCCCTGGTTGCACACGCTCAGACTTCATCGTTCGATACTGAATTTGGAGAAGTTCAGGTCGACGTTGTGACCAATGGACTGTCCTCTCTTTGGGGATTTACGTTCCTTCCCAACGGTGACATCCTGGTTACTGAAAGGGACGGTCGGCTGCGCGTCATTCAAGACGGTGTGTTGGCTGAAGGATCGATCAGCGGCGTTCCAGAAGTATATGCACGCGGGCAGGGTGGGCTGCTCGACGTGGCGATACACCCTCAATTCGAAGAAAATGGCTGGGTATATCTGAGCTATGCCAAGCCGTACGATGGGAATTCAACTACTGCAGTGGCTCGAGGGCGTCTGGAGGGTATGGGGTTGATTGACGTCGAGGATATCTGGATTGCAGACAGTCGGGGCCGGGGACATTATGGATCTCGACTGGTCTTTGACAATGAGGGGTACCTGTTCGTCAGCGTCGGCGATCGACAGGCCAACCCGAACGAAGACCAGACCAACCACCCGGCTCAGGATCGTAGCAACCACCACGGTACCATCAACCGACTGCACGACGACGGCAGCATTCCGGAAGACAATCCTTTTGTGGGTCAGGAAGAAATGGAAGCATCCATCTGGAGCTTCGGGCACCGCAATACCCAAGGAATGGTATTCGACGCCAGCACCGAGCTCCTGTGGTCCAATGAGCATGGTCCGCAGGGTGGCGACGAAGTAAACCTGGTCGAACCGGGTTTGAATTACGGCTGGCCTGTCATCGGATACGGCGTGAACTATGGCGGTGACCCGCTCCACGAAAGCACGCATCAGGAGGGTATGGTGCAGCCACTACATTATTGGGTGCCGTCGATAGCCACCTCTGGTATGGTCGCCTACTCGGGAGACCTTTTCCCGAATTGGAAAGGAAATCTGTTTGTTGGTGGATTGCGGGGACAGCAGATTGCCCGGCTGACCATGGATGGAACGTCCGTTGTGAGCGAAGAGACCATTTTTGAGGACATGGGTCGCGTACGCGATATCCGCCAGGGACCCGATGGCGCGCTCTACGTCGGACTGGACGGGGACGAGGACGAGGCTGGCATTGTACGGTTTACCCCGTCAATTGCACGGTGACCAACGATGTACATTCGGATCCCGATCCGGTCGAATTGAGCGTCCGCATCCCTACTGTATTCTGATTCATTTCCCCTGCACTGATATGAAGCGTGTATTTGCCTCAGCAGTCCTGTCGCTGATTTTTGCGACATCTCCTCTTCTTGCCCAGACGGGACCCGTATTTGATAACGGGATGGCCCAGATCGTCGACGCATTCAACAACGAATCCGATTGGATCCGGGAGCAACTTTGGGTCGAAACGGAATTTGATTCGGACGGTGACGGGACACTCGACCGCGTACACGTATCCGTCGTCCGCCAGGCCCAGACGGATTCCGAAGGTCTGAAAGTTCCTGTTGTGTACGGGACCAGTCCCTACTACTCCGGTACAGCAGGGCTGGCTGATTTGTTTTGGGATGTTGAGCATGAAGTTGGAGCTGCTCCACCCGCCAAGGAAAGATATGAGGGGTTCTCCGCTCGCACGCGACCCGGGATTTCGACCGGTTTTGTTCAGGACTGGTTACCTCGCGGCTTTGCTGTCGTGCATTCCGAATCTCCGGGCACGGGTCTTTCCCAAGGATGTCCGACGGTCGGTGGAATCAATGAATCCCTCGCCCCAAAGGCCGTTGTTGATTGGCTAAATGGACGGGCCAAGGGGTACACGGCACCTGAGGGTGGTGAAGAAGTGGTCGCTGCCTGGTCCACGGGTAACGTGGGTATGACGGGTACCTCATACAACGGTACACTACCGTTGGCCGCCGCTACAACCGGCGTCGACGGGCTGAAAGCCATCATCCCGGTAGCTCCGAACACATCATACTGGCACTATTATCGCTCTTATGGTCTGATTCGTCACCCGGGGGGATACCTCGGTGAAGACATTGATGTGCTTTACGACTTCATCCACAGCCGCGAGAGCGACCGGCGCGACTATTGCAATGCTACCATTCGTGATGGTGAATATGCGGAGGGCATGGACCGCGTAACCGGGGATTACAACGAGTTCTGGGCTGGCCGTGATTATTTGAACGTCATCGAAAATGTAAAAGCGGCTACCCTTATGGCCCATGCATTCAACGATTGGAACGTGATGCCGGAGCACAGTGTCAGGATCGTGGAGGCGCTTGAGGGTCGGGTACCGGTCCAGATGTATTTCCACCAGGGCGGTCACGGCGGTCCACCCCCGCTCGACATGATGAACAAGTGGTTTACCCGCTATTTGTACGAAGTCGAGAATGGAGTGGAAAACGATCCCAAAGCCTGGATCACGCGCGAGGGCGACGAGCGTTTGGATCCTACCCCTTACGCTGATTATCCGAATCCGGAATCTGAGGGCGTGCGCCTCTATCCGACCCAGGGTGGACAATACACTGCGGAGTTGTCCCTGGAAGCTCCATCGGAGCAGGGTGTGGAGTCCCTTGTTGACAACGTCTCTTTCAGCGGTAAATCGCTGGCACAAGCAGAGTACACGAATCACCGCTTGCTCTACGTCACACCAGAACTGACACAGGACGTGCATATTTCTGGAACGGCAACGATGAAGGTGCGGCTGGCCGCCAACAAGCCGGCAGTCAACTTCTCGGTCTGGTTGGTTTCGCTTCCGTGGACCGAAGGCCGACGAGCACGCGGCGGTATCATAACCAGGGGCTGGTTCGATCCTCAGAATGCCACCTCGATGACCGAAAGCACACCGCTTACACCGGGAGAGTTTGTAGAATTCGAATTCAATCTCCAGCCCGATGATCAGGTCGTTCCTGCAGGGCAGAAGATCGGGCTGATGATCATGTCCTCAGATCGGGACTTCACCTTGTGGCCAGCACCCGGGTCTGAGCTCCAGATTGATCTGGGTGCTACTTCAATCGAAATTCCGATTGTCGGCGGACGTGCCTCTCTGGAACGTCACATGGGTACTTACTGATATCCTGACGATTACCTGAATACCACCAGACTGAACGCGACAGGACGAAACAAACCCGACTTTTTTCAGCATGAGAACTGAAAAATTGATTCATATTGTCAGCGTACACGCTGAAGGCGAAGTGGGTGATGTAATTGTAGGGGGCGTTCCTGCACCTCCTGGAGAAACGATATGGGACCAGCGCTCTTTCATTGCAAACGACGAAACACTACGCAATTTCGTCCTGAATGAGCCACGAGGAGGGGTTTTTCGTCATGTAAACCTGCTCGTCCCCGCGAAACATCCAGAAGCGGACATGGGCTTCATCATCATGGAACCGGCGGATACACCGCCCATGTCGGGTTCCAATTCGATGTGTGTTGCTACGGCCCTTCTCGATACCGGGTTGATACCTATGTCCGAACCCGAAACCCTGCTCACATTAGAAGCACCGGGGGGCTTGGTGCGCGTTCGCGCCACGTGCAGGAATGGGAAGGCCGAACGCGTGCAGATCACGAATGTCCCTTCCTTTGCAGACCGGCTCGACGCGCAGCTGGACGTACCTGGAATAGGGTTACTGAAGGTAGATACTGCCTACGGCGGTGACAGCTTTGTCATCGTAGATGCGCACGCAGCGGGTGTTCAGCTGGATCCATCCAACGCTCGTGATCTGGCCGAGGTTGGTGTGCGCATCGTTGCGGCAGCAAACGAACAATTGGGATTCACTCATCCTGAAAATCCTGATTGGGATCACATATCGTTTTGTCAGTTCACGGAACCTCTCGAAGAGAAAGACGGGGTTCTGAACGGCCGCAATACGGTCGCTATTCGTCCTGGAAAACTGGACCGTTGCCCGACCGGTACGGGCGTTTCTGCGCGCATGGCCGTCTTGCACGCGAAGGGTCTCATGGATGCGAGCATGACGTACCGAGCCCGTTCAATCATAGACTCCGAATTCATAGGACGGATTGAAGGGACGACCAACGTCGGTGATCGGGACGCAGTTATTCCTACCGTTTCCGGACGGGCTTGGATTGTTGGAACCAGGCAGTTGATGCTCGACCCGGAAGATCCATGGCCACAGGGCTATCGAGTGGGCGATACCTGGCCCGGAGCATAGACCTCCAAGGAGCCCCTGGAGCACGATCAGGCGAGGCGTGCACACCCTGTCCTTCGTGCAAGCCGTGGGGCAGGCCTAAATGATTCCTGGGCGGCCCTGCTACTGCCGGGTCCCCACCATCCATAGCGTATCGTCTTCGGCACGAAGCTCGAACCCTGATACAGCTCCAGAATCATCGTAGACGAACTCAACCATGTCTTCGAGCGTCTGGAATACTTCACCGTTTTCCAGGAACGACAAGTAGAAGATGCCCTCGGCTTGTGGCAGGGGGAGGATGCCGGTTTGAAACATGAAGTTTGGGTCGTCAGCGGACAGCTGCATATTGAAGCGCAGCTGATCCTCTTCGAACCATATGTTCATATCATACTCGAATGCCACAGGCGTCCTCAGATACTCGTTCACCTGCGTCTTGTAGGTACCCACATACGGCGCAACCTCTTCTTCGGTAACGAACATCTGAAGGCGTGACGGGACCTCGATCGGCATGTGGACTTCATGATCCTCAAAGCGAAGACGAAGCGTCGTTCCTGAGTTCGTGTTGTCAACGAACTGGAATGTCAGGGTCTCGGTCATGGGACCCTCGCGATTCGGCGTTATCCAGAACGTGATCTCGTCGCCGTTCTTTTCCGGCTCCGGCAAGTGAAACTGCTTCCATTCGGGATCGATGATCACTTCCCAGTCTCCTTCCTCGGTGACCACCATCCAGATGGAATATTTTCCGGCAGGGATCTCCGTTCCCGACAAGGTAAAATCGTTGTTCACCTCGATGGTCGTTGCCCAATCGGCTCCAGGCGTCCAGATGTGGCCCCACCAGATTGGTCCCCCGAACATTCCCGTACGCCCGCGCAAACGCGGCCGGGAATACTCGATATCAATCGTGGTCCCATCAATCGTCTGAGACACGGAACCGCGAGGACTCATCGCAATCTGCGCATCCGCTTGTTGAGGAAGCAGGAGAAGCGAAAAAAACAGGAGACCGGATAAGGTCAGTGCCGGCAATAATCGATGCATGGATCAGGTAGGATCAGTGACAGGTCACCCGAATCGCGCGTCGATGGCGCGCCGGATACGATCGAGGGACTGGCCCTCCTTGTGTCGGCGATGAGCCAATCTGGCCTCGCCCTGGCAAATGGGACAGCCGGCTCCCCGGCCATCCTCGTAAAAACAGGTCAGAAGCGAACGATAGCCTGGTCGCACGTGGCACCCACAATAACACCCGATCCCGTCCGCGATTTCAGGGATCTCGCGGATCATCTGCACGACTTCCACGGCTTCCTCTCCATAGCGAGCCGCCTGCTCGTCGGAAATGACGAGAGAGGCATCGATTCCTTCACGTGGCTCCGGATGCTCGAAACGAGCAAAAGCACGTGCTGGAAGGACGCTGAGGCCCATTCCGGCAAAGGCAACTTTCAGGAAGTTGCGGCGCGTTGATGTACGTGACGAAGACATATCGAGTGGGACGGGTTGAGGGCGGCTGGGTTTCACCAGACGGTGAAACCCAGCCGTACCACGTCACATTGCTATAGATCCAGTTCTCGCTTCTGCAGGAGGAAGAGTCCTTCTCCACGACTCGATACGGCGATCACACCGCTGCGGAAGTAAGGATAATTGCTCCATGAGCCACCAAAGCCTGCTTCATCTTCCCCGAACGGCACCGTGTCGAAGTGCCCGATTTCAACCGGGTTCTCCGGATCAGAGACATCCAGAATGCGCAGGCCCGCCTGGTAGTTCGACTGGTACATGAAGTTGCCCTTGATGTACAGGTTATGATCCGATGCGGCATTCGACAGGAAGAACTCGCGCACGAGCACCGGATCCTCAAGATCGCGCACATCCCAGATGAGCGTCCGGGTTTTCTCGGTCAGACCACCCATCTCGTCCAGTTCATCGTTCATGTAGAAGTAGTTGTGGTCCTCGGTCAGCCATCCCTGGTGGGTATAGGCTTGATTCGGGTAAGACGTAGCGGCGAGCGTGACCGGATCGGCCTTGTCCGTCACATCCGCGATCACAAACATGTTGCCGCTCGAGTTGAAGCAGATTTCGCTTCCGTTGAAATCCGTGTCGTCGCCACGGTAAAGGACACACTGCGAATCATGCGTGCCGCCAGCATCGGCGAAAGACTGACATCCTGCGAACACCGGATTCTGTGGATCGCGGATATCTACCATGTGAAGCTGTCCGCTGCAGGTTTCGCCGCCGGAACGGTTACCCACGAGGTAGGCATACCCGGAGGCCTCGTTGATGACCACGTTGTGCGTTGAAGCGGTGCCATCGTAGCGGGCTGTTTCCGGGAAGGTCACCGGCATGTCGGCCGGATCGACATCGCGTAGCTGGGTCAGATCGAAGATCTGCAGACCGTGCTGCTCGGCGCCGTCTGCCACCACGAATGCATGGTCCTTATACACCTTTACATCCCTCCAACCACTACCTGGTGAAGATGCGGTTTTCATCATCTCACCCACCCAAACCGGGTTCGATGGGTTGCTGATGTCTATGAAGGAAACACCCTCGGTACGACCAAGGATGACCCACTCCTTACCCGTTTCCGGATCTTCCCAACCCCAGATATCCGTCATGCCTACACCGCGATCACTGGACACGTCACCAATGCTGAGGAAGGAGACGAGATCTACGTTATCACAGGCGAAACCCTGCGCATCGCCTTCTTCGCACTCGACTTTACCGTCTGTGTACGAAGAGAAACGACTGACATCACTGGCCAAAATGCCGGTATGGTGCCACAAACCCCCGTGGTTTTCCCACACCGTAGCCACACCAGCTTCGTAGTCAGCTGTGGGGCTTCCGATGGCAGCAATAGCTCCATCAAGTGATGCGCCAATACCAAATCCGGGCTGGAAGCGGCGGTCTGGTGCAGAAATTGGGGTCATGCCTCCTGATTCCAGGTTCACGGCATAGGCCGATCCACCGGCTGTGACCATGGCGTGGCTGCCAGAAACAGCGACGCTGCGACCGAAGCCGAAGAGCCGTTCGCCCTCCTCCAGTTCCGGGACCATCGTGGCTTCATGTCCAAACATGCCGTTCGGCTGAAGGGCATACACTTCGAGAGCACCGGTGCGATTGGTAGCTGGGGCGCCAGCGAACACCTTTCCGTTCGAAACGGTGAGTGACGAACCGAGCTGTGCTGCACCTTCTCCAGAAGGACGCAGCATTCCCATCTGCATCCAGTAACCATGGTCCATGAATACGTATACGACGCCGGCCTGCTCGTTGGTGCGAGGTGCAGAAACGAAGATGTTTCCGTCGTCGGCTGCCACACTGAAACCAAATCCGTCACCTTCTTTGGCCGTGGCCGCCTGCAGCACAGTCATTTCTTCCCACCCGTCATTGCCCGGCTTGAATACGTGTGCTGCCCCGGTGTGGGTGTCACCGTTATAGGACGTAACAATGATCTGGTCCTTGGCAAAGGCGATGTTGCCGGTTCGGCTTCCTGCGCGCGCGTAGGCCCCGCCGAATTCTGCACCTTCAGCAAGATCACCCGGCTGCAGTTTACCGGTCTCTGCCCAGCTGCCATCTTCCTGACGGTCGAATACGTAGGCCGTACTCATGCCCGGTGCGCCTACCACAATGCGATCATCGCGCATGAACACGGTGCGACCAAAGTCATCGCCCGTCTGGGCGTCGGAGGCCATGAGACGCGCCGCTTCCATCCATGCGCCGTCCGCATCCCGTTGGTAAACATAAATGACACCGGCGGGCTCATCCCCGCGAGGCCAACCCGTGGGGGCAGAGCCTACCACAATGTGATCACCTGAAACCGAAAGGGTGCCTCCGAATCCGAGACCGGTTGAACCAGAAACAGCCAGCGATTGGGCGACTGCAGGCAATGCGACGAGCGCGAGCATCAACTCGATCGCCAGAAGGCCCAGCAAACGATGGAAAAACGTGCTTTTCATGGACATATAGACTGGTTGAAAAGAAGCGCGGAATCCGCATAACGCGGCTGCATGCACCGCGTTTCTTGAATTCGGACGATTTGGATCCTCAAAGCATTCCACCTTGGTGCTCCAATTCGCTCGACTGCTTCGTGACCCGCAAGAAATGGTATCCCCAGACCTCGCGATTCCGAAAGCGACCCCGTAGATTCATGCGATTCGTTCATCAGACGTTACCCGCATGGACACCACTGCACAAGCCAAGCCCGGCTTTGTCGAACGGGCTCTAAACCGTATCGAAGTGATCGGCAATAAACTGCCCGATCCGGCGATGCTCTTCCTCATTTCCCTGATTGTCGTCTGGATCCTGTCCTGGCTGATGTCAGGTATGTCGTTTGCCGACATTGATCCTCGATCGGGCGTTCCCATCGTCATCAACAACCTGCTTGCCGGGGATGCGATGGCGACCTTCCTCTCACAGATGGTGACCATTTTCACCGGCTTCGCTCCTCTTGGCGTCGTACTGGTGGCCATGCTCGGAGTAGGAGTAGCTGACGAAGCCGGTTATTTCAACACCAGTATCAAAATGACCCTGTCCTGGACGCCGAAAGCGCTCATGACGCCGATGGTCGTCCTGGTTGGTCTCGTATCGCACAGCGCTATTGATGCCGGTTATGTCCTGGTGATTCCACTGGGCGGTATCATTTTCTATGCCGTTGGGCGCCATCCTATTGCGGGTATCGCTGCTGCCTTTGCAGGAGTTTCTGGAGGCTTCTCGGCCAACCCGCTGCCAGGCGCTCTCGATCCGCTGCTGCAGGGCTTTACCCAACCCGCCGCGCAGATCATCGACCCGTCGGTGCTGGTCAACCCGCTGGGTAACTACTACTTCACCGCCATCTCATCCATCCTGATCGTGGCGCTCGGCTGGGCCATCACCGACTGGATCATCGAGCCTCGCCTGAATCGGACCACGCCGGTCGATGAGGATGCTGAAAAAGCAGAGGACATGGATTCGGTTTCGGCGGTCGAGAAGAAGGCCTTCGTGTGGTCTACGCTGACCCTGGTGGCCGGCTTGGTCGCACTGGTGCTCATCCTCCTTCCAGAAGACTCCCCCATGCGTGACGCCAGCGGCAGTCTGAACAGTTTCCAAGCACCGATCATGCAGTCCATTGTGCCGCTGATCTTCTTGCTCTTCCTGCTGCCTGGGGTGGTTTTCGGATATGTCACGGGCAAATTCCGCAAGTCGAAGGACATGGTCGATGCCATGACCAAGGCCATGAATGGGATGTCCTACTACATCGTGATGGCCTTCTTCTGCGCCCTCTTCGTATACGCTTTCGGTCAGTCGAATATCGGCGCCCTGCTCGCCCTCAAAGGCGCTGCTCTGCTCAAGGCCCTGGCCTTCCCGGGCGGTGTCACGATCGTTGGTATTGTCTTCCTGACAGCCTTTGTAAACCTGTTCGTGGGCTCGGCTTCGGCCAAGTGGGCGCTGCTCGCTCCGATCTTCGTGCCCATGCTCATGCAGGTCGGCATCTCGCCCGAGCTGACACAGGCAGCCTACCGCGTGGGAGATTCGTCTTCGAACATCATCACGCCGCTGATGCCATACTTCCCGCTCGTGGTGGTTTACTGCCAGCGGTATTTCAAGAAGACGGGCATCGGCACGCTGACCTCCATCATGATCCCGTACACGGTGGTCTTCCTGGTGGTCTGGTCGATCTTCCTGCTCGTCTTCTGGGCGATTGGCATTCCGCTCGGTCTGCAGGCCTTCTACAGCTATCCACCTCCGGCTATGTAAGCCGTTTCGGCCGAATCAACCAGACGGGCCGGGCTCGCCGCATGGCGAGCCCGGCCCGTTTCATTTCCGACAAGTGGCAACTGGTAATTCCCCTATGGCCGTGAACCGCTGAATTCTCTGGCAAATTTGGACACGAATCTGCTGCACTCGTACCATACTTCCTCCAGCTACCCCAACTCTGCCAACATGCGCACCCTGTCCTTCCTGATTGTCACCCTTCTAGTGCTGCTGCCCGCATCGGCACAGGAGCCTCCAGCCATCGAAACCAAAGTCGTGATGCTGGGCACCGGTACGCCCAATCCCATGCCGGATCGAAGCGGTCCCAGCGTGGCCATCGTTGTAGGAACGACTCCCTACATCGTGGATGCGGGGCCAGGCATCGTTCGTCGCGCTCAGGCTGCAGTTGACCAGGGCATAGAAGGCTTGCACATGACCAAATTGAGCAAGGCGTTCCTGACGCACTTGCACTCGGACCACACGGTGGGTTTGCCTGATCTTATGCTCTCACCCTGGGTACTCGAGCGCACGGATCCGCTGGAATTGTACGGTCCGGAAGGCACCTCAGACATGGCCTATCACCTGTTGAAGGCCTACGAACGGGATATCCAGATCCGGCTGTACGGACTGGAACCAGCCAACAACACGGGATGGCGCGTAGAAGCGCACGATGTGACCGCCGGGGTTGTGTATCAGGATTCACTGGTTACGGTGGAGGCATTCAATGTCCCACATGGAAGCTGGCCGGATGCGTTCGGCTACCGGTTCACGACACCGGATCGGGTCATCGTCATCTCGGGCGATACGGCAGAATCAGACATCATCGAGCAGATGTGCCAGCAATGCGATGTGCTGCTGCACGAAGCATACTCCGATTCTGCCTGGGAGCGTCGCACACCGTTCTGGCAAAGCTATCACGCCCAGTTCCATACGTCGGCTAAGGAGCTTGGCCGCATCGCACAGCGCGCGCAACCGGGATTATTGGTGCTCTATCATCAATTGGAGTGGTCTTCTTCCCTGGAGACGCTGTTGGAAGAAGTGCGATCAGAATTTGATGGAAGTGTTGTCAACGCAGAAGACTTGGGGGTGTATTGATGGGAGGTTCCGCCTTGATTGGCCTGCTGGTCGGTGTCCTAGCCGCTTTTGCATTCAACCGATACGTCGGCTCGCGTCCAGAACGGGCTCGCGAGTACTACGTGTTGACCCTGATTATCGCTGCGTTGATCTACGTCGTCCTTGCCTTTCTGGGAGGAGCATCTGACTGGGCCATCCTGGTAGAGGCATGCGGCGTGTTGGTTTTTGGCGTGTTCGTGCTCCTGTCCGTAACCCACGATCCCCGGTGGTTGGGCATAGGATGGTTACTCCACCCAGTGTGGGATCTGGTTTTACATGCTCCCATCGGCCCGTGGACGCACGCCCCCGAGTGGTATGTGTGGGCCTGCCTCGCATTTGACATCATGGTGGGCGTGGTCATTCTGCGAAGCATCACCAGCGCCAGAAACCCATCACCATGAGCCTGAATGACGCCCGAGGCTTGCCCGTCGAAACTGACCGACTCCTGATCCGGCCCATGCAGACCGAGGACGCTGCGTTCATTCTCGAGCTCCTCAACGAACCCGATTTCCTGGAAAACATCGGGGATAAAGAGGTACGGACCCTGGAAGACGCCCTCGGATACATTCAGTCCGCTGGATGGGACAATTACCGCAAGCACGGCTTTGGCATGAACACGGTGGAACTCGTGGATACGTCTACTCGAATCGGAATCTGCGGGCTCTTGCAGCGCGAAACGCTGACCTTTCCTGACGTCGGTTTTGCCTACCTGGCCGCTTTCCACGGAAGGGGGTATGCGACGGAGGCAGGGCATGCCATGGTGGGCGTAGCCCGTACCGTTTTCAGGCTACCAAAAGTTTGCGCATTCACGACTGTGACCAACGAAGCATCTGTGCGTGTGCTTCGGAAATTGGGTCTCGAAGGCGGCGAACAGCGACACCTTTCGACCGGTGGACCAGAAATCCGCTATTTTGAGCGCACGCTTTCCTCTGACTGAACCGGTCCTGCCGCACAGGCACCTGCCGTTCAACCTACTGACCTGATCACCATGAAACGTACCCTGATTCTGCTCGCCTTCGTCGTGGCCGCCTGTCAGCCTGCTGACGATGTGGCGATGTCCGACCATGCACCAGATGCGATTTCGCTCGATGGGCGTGACCTGTATGCGTCCGCACCAGACAGCGCCCTGATAGCCCGGTACGAGGCGCGGGAACGCGATTACGAGGCGCATCCCGGCAGCGCTGATGCCCTGATCTGGTACGGACGCTTTGCTGCCTATGCCGGAGACTACGATAAGGCGATCACGCTGTTCACCGAGGGAATTGAACGCTTTCCGGATGATGCACGCTTCTATCGTCACCGAGGGCATCGCTATATCACGATCAGAGAGCTGGACCGCGCCATCATCGATTTCGAGAAGGCCTCTGATCTGATCGAGGGTACTGAGAACGAGGTCGAGCCCGATGGGATGCCCAACGCCCAAGGCATCCCCGTCAGCACGCTGCATGGCAACATCTACTATCACCTCGGCTTGGCCTATTACCTGAAGCAAGACATGCGTAGCGCCCTGCGCGCTTACGAGCGAAGCCTGGCTTCCGGCGCCTATGCAGACAACGTTGTGTCCAATACCCACTGGCTTTACATGATTCACCGCCGCATGGGCAATGAAGAGGCAGCAGCGGCCGTGCTGGAACCGATATCAGCAGACATGGACATCATCGAAAACCATGCATACCACCAACTGACCCTGTTCTACAAGGGGTTGATAAGCGAAGAGGAGCTGACTGGCGATGGATCGGCGGGCGATGCCATCCGTTACGGCGTGGCCAATTGGCATTTCGAAAACCACGACGTCGAGCGTGCCCAGAACTTGCTCGGTTCGCTCCTTGACGAAGGGACTTGGGCTTCCTTTGGTTACCTCGCAGCCGAATCCGACTGGGTCACGAATTATCCCGACACAGATTAACGCCGGGACCGGATCGCTGGGCAAGCCAGAACGTCCTAATTACTCCGCCTCGTAGCGCACCTTTCCGTCAACCAAGGTCATCAGAATTCGACCTTCCATCAATCGGTCGACCGGGGTGTTGAATGGGTCGATATCCATGACGGTGATGTCAGCCCACTTGCCGGCTTCAAGCGTGCCGGTGTGGGATTCCAGTCCCGATGAGCGGGCTGGCCAGATGGTGTAGGCGCGCAGGGCCTCTTCCACCGAAACCGCTTCTTCGGGCAGCCAACCACCTTCAGGCGTCCCGTCCTTCTTGGTGCGCGTCACCGCGGCGTGCAATCCGTAGAACACAGACCAATCGGTTCCGGTGAAGTCGGAGTTGAAAAGAAGCAGTGCACCTCCTTTTCGGAGCTGACGCCAGGCATATGCCCCTCGCACGCGGTCCGGACCCAGTCGCTCGCCAGCCCATGGGCTGTCTTCGACGGCATGTCCAGGTTCCATGGATGCCACTATGCTCAACGTTCCGAACCTGGCAAAGTCGTCCGGATGCACGACCTGAGCGTGTTCTATGCGGTGACGCAACGCCTGGGTTTGCGGGTGCCGTTCAAAGACGCCCTCGTAGAAATCGAGCACATCCCGGTTTCCGGCATCCCCGATGGCGTGGATTCCGGCCTGAAACCCGGCTGCCATGAATGCCTCGACAGCATCGGGGTCAAAGCCATACTCCGCTCCGGCAATCCCGCGATGACCCGGTTGATCGGCGTAATCCTCAATCAGTTTCGCGCCGCGGGACCCAAGGGATCCATCGTAATAAGCCTTGACGGAGCGGATCTGCAGCATTGCCTCAGGATCCCTTGTGGGCCCGCGGCGCGTCCATTCCTCTACATCCGGCGCTTCGACCGCTCCAACAGACAGCATGGCCTCAACCCGCATCGGAAGCTCATCGGCCTGCGCCATGGCTTGATAGACCGGCAAATAATCTGTTCGCACGCCTGCATGATGGGTCGATACATATCCAGCCATGAGCAGCGCATCCATCCCATGCCGCAGAATGCGCTTGCGATGTTCCAGACTCCTCTGGGGCACCGCGTCATTGAGCATATCGGTGGCGTTATTCAGCAATACCCCACTCAGCGACCCATCGTCACGCCGAACCAAGGTCCCTCCCACGGGATCTTGGGTCTGTGAGCCCACGTCTGCTGCTTCCAGGGCCAGTGCGTTACCCAACGTTCCAAATCCCCGAAGGCCCTTGAGAACGACAGGGTTTTCGGGAAAGAGCGTATCCAGGAAGGCCCGGTCAGGAAGCTGATTGGCCCATTCTCCTTCATCCCATCCCGTACCAAGAATCCACTCGCCAGCAGGACGCTCCCCGGCTGCTTGCGTCAAACGATCCGCGATCTCTTCCTCGGACGCGACACCCAAAAGGCTGATTTCTTCTGCTTTTTCTCCAATCTCGTGCAGGTGGCCGTGGCTTTCTACCAATCCAGGAAGAACCGTCGCTCCATTCAGATCCACCTCGCGCGTTGATGCGCCCGTCCATGAACGCGCCTCATCGTCATCACCCACGAACACAATCCTTCCGTCCTGCACGACCACAGCAGAGGCATCGGGTGTCCACGTACCGTCATGCACCGGAGCATCCGGAGCCGGCATGCCGTTCAGCCCGGGATCAGACCATTCCACGGTGTAGACCTGACCGTTGTATAAAACGAGATCTGCCTGGGAATTACTGGAGCAACGTACGGTCAGAAAAGCGCCAGCAAACAGTGGAAGAAGCAGCCACCTAAAGGAGCGACTCAATGGCATCGAACGTGGCATCGATTTCAGAACGCATGTTGATAAAGTGAATGGCGATCCGAAGATCACGAGGGCCATCGACCGGTGACGTGAACGTTGACACTTCTGATCTGAGCGATTCGTAGACCTGCCACCCGGTGAGTGGCTCAGGAAGCTGAATCACCAACACGCCGGAACGAGCCTCTCCGATCGGTGAAGTGATGGTGTGGCCTCGTTCTTGCCAGGATTCTTCCGCATAGGCAACCAATTCGTCTACCCGCTTCAAAATCCGATCCATTCCGATCGACTCCATCCAGCTCAATGCGGCATCGAATCCAGCAAAGGTAGCCAGCGCGCGCGTACCGAATTCGAATCGGCGCGCCTCCGGAATGAGTTCATAACCGCCTTCCTGGTCGTAGGAAAGCGTAGAATGGGAGCCTGTCCAGGATATTTCCGTGCGGTCCAAAACGTCTTCATGACAGAAAAATGCACCGGTCCCTTTCGGTCCCAGAAGCCATTTGTGCCCACAAGCACTGTAGTAGTCGCATCCCAACAGTCGAAAATCCACAGGCACGCATCCCGGACCCTGTGCCCCGTCGAGATGGAAGCGGATGTCCCTTTCCCGAAGCCATGCGGCCAACGTAGCGGATTCCTCATCCGTAATGCGACGACCATTATTGCGCGATACATGAGGAATGGATACCAATTTTGTGCGCGTCGAAGCGACTGCCCTGACGGCATCCATCAGGTTGGTACCCGTCGTGAGATCGGCCCGGCGCACCGTGACCCCGAACCGCGTAGCCAGGTTGTACCACGGGATAGTATTGGCAGGGTGCTCCTGGTTGCTGATGATCACCTCATCGCCCTTGTCCCAATTCCTCGACCAGGAGGCAATATTGATTCCTTCAGACGTGGAATGCGTGAGCGCGATTTCATGCGCATGCGCACCGAACATGGCACCGAAATGGGTCCGCAAATCCGGCTCTGTGGCCGCAACGCTCGGATAGATATCCGGATGAACCGGTCCCTGATTCTGGTAGTGAAGGACCTTTGATACGACATCCAGCACCGGAGTGGGACTGGGAGCGATACCGGCCGTCTGGAAAAAGCGATCCCTTGTAGCTGGAATCTGCTTTCGGGCATTCAGCACCCATTCAGGTGTCACTTCCGATCCATCCGGCCGGGGGATCATGGCCATCAGGTCGACAGGAGAAATAACTGCCGCGGAGGAAGTGACAAGTGCGGTTTTCAGGAACGAGCGTCGAGAAGCCATGACGAACGAAGATCTTAGTGGTACATTGGCATGATAGCATATGCCACGCATAATGTCCGACTTTGATCAGCCACTCTCTGTCATGTCCCGATTCCTGACGCTCATCGCCCTAGCCTTCCTGGTTCTTCCCGTCGCAGCACAAGATGAAGAAGCAGCCGTCTCCGCCGTCTTGGACGATGTCCATCGCCTGGCCTCAGAGGCAGACTTCGAGGGCTATTTCGACCTGTACACGCCAGATGCCATTTTCATGGGAACGGACGCCAAGGAGCGCTGGACGATCTCCGACTTCCAACAATATGCGCGTCCGGCGTTCGACCGGGGGACCGGCTGGACGTATACGATGACCGAGCGACATGTCTTCATCGATGAAGACGGCAACACGGCCTGGTTCGACGAGCGATTGGAGAACGCAGGATTCGGGGAATGCAGGGGAACGGGCGTACTGGTGAAGGTGGATGGTGCCTGGAAGGTGAAGCAGTACAATTTGACCGTACCCATTCCAAACGAATTGTTGCGACCTGTGGTCGCCCAGATTCGGGAAGCCCAATCCCAAAGATAATCCAGGATGCGCCGCCACATCCCTATCTTGTTGGCTGACGCATCCCTTTTATCGGACCTGTTAAAGTCTTAGATCATGTCTGAGAGAAAAATCCGATTCGCCAACCGGGACCTCAGTGGCTTCATTCCAGAAGTGAAAGCTGAGGTGAATCAGTATTTCACTGACCGAAATCTCTCGAAGCATGCCAACTGGCGCATGATTCGAAATGGCATCGTCGTACTGCTGATGACGTTCGGCTCGTATGCATTGATCATCTCCGGTCAGTTCACCGTGCTTCAAATGTGGCTCTTGACGTTTGTTATGGGCGTCGGTGCCGCAGGTGTCGGATTCGGTGTTGCGCACGACGCGCTGCATGGCGCCTACTCATCGAACGCCACCGTGAACAAGCTTCTCGGGTTTACATTCGACATGCTGGGAGCCAACGGATACATGTGGAAAATCACGCACAACGTGATCCATCACACCTATACCAACATTCCCGGGGTTGATGAGGACCTGGCCGTCTCACCGCTCGTTCGTCTTTCTCCTGAGGAGCCCCGTTACGGATTCCACCGCTTTCAGCAGTTCTTTGCCTTTCCGGCGTACAGCTTGGCCACCATCAATTGGCTGTTTGCCAAGGACTTCCAGCAGTTCTTGAAACGGGATATCGGACCTTACAAGGACAAGCGACACCCCACCTCCGAATGGATAACGCTTTTCGTCACCAAGGCAATTGTTGTCCTGTACATGATTATTCTCCCGCTCTGGCTCTTCGACATCACCTGGTGGCAATTCCTGATCGGATTCCTGACCATGCACCTGACGGCTGGACTGATCCTCGGGGTCATTTTCCAGTTGGCTCATGTGGTAGAGGGAACGGAGTACCTGAGCCCGGATGATGATGGCAACATGGAGCACGCATGGCTGATTCACGAAATGCTGACCACGGCCAACTTTGCTCATCGCAACAAAGTGCTCCAGGCTTACATCGGTGGACTCAATTACCAGATTGAACATCATCTTTTCCCTCAGGTCTGCAGCATCCACTATCCGGCAGTTTCCAGGATTGTACGGGAGGTAGCCGAGCGCTACGACATCCCGTACAACTATCACCCCACACTGGGAGGAGCGATCGGCTCGCACTATCGGATGCTCAAGTCGCTTGGTCAACCGGATCCAGCCCCTGCCGCTGCCTAGGTAGATCCAATCGGCCAACGGAACCCGTCCTCTATTGCGTCTCGCCATGACCCGAATTCCATTCACACTTCCCGATGTCGGTCTCAGGGAGATTGAGGGCATGGTCTGGGTCGACGATGAGTTTCTCGTAATACAGCTCACCAATAAACTGTTTGGGCTCATCGATGGGGATACGGACGTGATCAAGATTGAGGCCACTGCGATCCAGGATATCCGAATTCAGCGACGTCCCTTCAAGGACCGACTGGTCATCACACCGAAGAAGCATGAACTGCTGGACATCGTACCGGGCAAGCACGCCAATGATGTGCGGTTGCGTATCTGGAGGACGCAGCGACAGAATCTGGACCGACTCCTCCTGGAGGTGCTGGCATTGCAGAAGAGTGCCCGTCGGGACGCTTCAGCAGGGTGAGGAGGATGGACCGGAGGGCGGTCCGTAGCGAAGAGCTGTTACCTCGGGGGATCCTGACGTTGGAATGTGGACGATGAACAGCCGGTCGTATTCCGACTCGTCGAGATCTGGGTACTCGGTACCAGCAAGCAGATTCACCATCCGGGTGGTCGTATTGCTGTGGCCTGATACAACGACTACCGATTCGGCCGACGACAGGATGGTCTCTGCGAGACGCTCCAGAAAACCCGCAGCTATCGGCGTTTCGATAGTCTCCAGGCCGTGATCCTCAGCAAGGCCTTGAACCGTCTGTAGCGTGCGCTTCAATGGTGTGGAATACATGGCCTCTACACCAACGTCCGTCAGTGTGCGACGCAACGCATCCGCGCGCTCCAGTCCCAGGCTTGTAAGCTCCGGATCTCCTGCAGGCTCGCTGCACTTCTCGGCATGCCGAACCAAAATGATGGTCTTCGTCACTTGAGATCTGGCAGAATCTCCCTCTGCAGAAACCAGGGAAGGCCACGTGACATTGGCCACCACGGCCAACATCAGTGCAAGGGACATGAAACGAATTGTACGCATAGTCAGACAGAGGCTTGTCGGTGTTTGATTTCTTGCCGAAGGAGACGACCTAACGGGATTACGTCAAAAGGTAGGATTCACGAGTCGGGCTTGTAGCCTGCATTCGCAACTCGACTCTGTTAATCGTGTACTATTATCCCGTTCAGCACGCTTTGAGCTTAATTTTTCCTTTACACCATGGATTTCTTATCCAATGCATGGATTTTGATTCCCATCGCTGGAATCATGGCCGGCGCCTGGTCCGAATGGCTCAAGTTCAAGAAGGAACAGGCATCGCTGGGTGCATCAGCAGAATCACTCGAAGCCTCTTACAAGGAGCTCTCAGGGAAACTCGAAGAGCAACATGCGTCGCTCATCACCCGCATTCAGCATCTCGAAGCTATCGTCACGAGCGCAGACTGGGATCAGTTGACCGAGTCGGAAGATCCTGCCGCCCTTCCGGAACCCGAGCCGGAAGTCCTGCTGCCCGATCCCGGAGAAGAAAACCGGGAAGAAGTAGAGCGCATCGCCAAGCGGCTTCGATCGTGAACAGGTACTCCTTGATTGTGGCTGTGGTCTGCCTGGTTCTGGGATTCTCTACCCCCTTCGGAACGGTCTGGGCGCAATCCTCGGAAGCGGACAGGACCGTGCTTCGCGTCAAGGTATCGCACCCACCGGCACCCGATGCCGATATTCGGGTAGGTCTGTACACTTCGCTCGACAACTGGCTGGATGATGAGCCGATCTTCGGTGGGTTGGCAGCAACCACCGATACAGAGACGACCGTGGTATTCGAATCACTTCCACCCGGCAGGTATGGCGCAGCCGTTTATCTGGATGAAAACCGCAACGGCAAATTGGACCGCAATCTGATCGGCTTCTTCAAGGAATCCTTCGGGTTCTCAGAAAATGCGCGCGTTCGTTTTGGACCACCCAAGTGGGAAGACGCCGTTTTCGAAGTTTCGGGAAGCGTGATTGATATCTCGGTCCACCTTGATTAGCACCATGAGTGACCGAAGTACGTTCACGTTCAGTCGTTCCCGCATGCTATGGCTCGATCCCTTCATGCGACTCTACGTCCGAAGACGGACCCATGGCGTTTTTGTAGATGGTGAGCTGCTTTACACACCGGGGGCCGTCAATGTCCTCATGCCGCAGCATGTCAGCCGTCTGGATGGGTTCATAGTACGCATGATCCAGCGCCAGGCTGCCCCCAAGGCACGCTTGGTAACCATCATGCTGGATCGTCAACTGAAGCGATACCCGGTGTTCAAGAAGGCGGGCGCTTTGGGGATTTCACCGGGTTCTACGGCTTCCGGCAGGGACATCTTGCGCATGGTCCGCAACGAACTGGCTCCGGGCGACTGCGTGGTGATTTTCCCACAGGGTCGCATCGAGGCGGTCGACGCAGATCTGACCTCAATCCAGCATGGATACCGTTCTTTCGAGCATCAAACCATTCCCACGCACTTCGTGCCCATGGCCCTCTCCGTAGAAGCGCTCACGCATTCCAAGCCAAGCCTTTTCGTTCGGATTGGCTCGCCCGTTCCGGGAGAGCAAGCGGCTGAGGCTTTTCGGGATACCGTTTCCTCCCTGCGCAGTTTTTTACGAGAACACGGAGAAACGGCCGATGCTGCGTGGCCTGGTTACCGGATTCGGTAATGGCTGAACTGACTCTCGTACTTATCGGGCTGCATGGCGTGATGGTTATCAACCTGCTGCTCAACCTGGCGACCTTCACCTTGCGAAGGCGTGCTCGAAGCACGGAGACGTTGTCACCGGTTTCTGTCCTGGTTCCGGCGCGGAATGAAGAGCACAATCTTCCTCGTCTCATGGCCTCCTTCGCACGGCAGGACCACCCTTCTGCTGAAATGGTCATCTATGACGATCAATCCACGGATAGCACATGGGATATCATCCAGAAGGCAGGTGACCCTCGTATCCGAGGAATCAGAGGTGGTGACCTCCCCGAAGGATGGGTGGGAAAAACGAATGGGTGCCATCAGCTGTCCCTGCACGCCCAAGGATCGACGTTCCTGTTCATTGACGCGGATACCGAATTTCAGCATCCCGCAGCTCTCAGACACATGAGCGAGCGATTCGCAGCTCGACCGCCGTCCACGGTGCTGACCGGGATGACGCTCCTGAAAGGAGGCGGCCGGAGCATCGTAACCATGGTAGGCGCCCTCATCATCGGTTGTATCCCGTGGTGGATGGGCAAGCGCGTTCCTCTTTCCGCAATGTCAGGTGTGAACGGACAGTGCTGGATGATCACCGCTGATGACTATCGCCGTCTACTGCCTCATCAGCAGGTCCGCGGAGAAGTGCTCGAAGACATCCGAATCGGCCGTTATCTACACCGTCAGGGGCTGACGCCCTTACTGGATGATGTAACCGATGATCTGACGGTCCACATGTACGGCACATTTCCGGAGGCTTGGCGGGGATTCCGAAAGAATACAGCTGACATTCTTGGTCGCACCCTTCTTTCTTCCACAATGGTCCTTGCCGGATACATTCTGATGTTTATCGTAGCGCCTCTGCTTGCTCCGGTTTTATTCGTTTCCCTGTTCCTGCTGAAATTCATGTCGGATCGGCTCACCCGCCAACCGTTTGCGGTCACGCTTCTGGCTCCGGTCTCGTTTGTTCTCATCGTTTTCCTGGGATTGGACTCGATGTTCAATCGGTCACGCGGACGCATCGAATGGAAAGGTCGTATCATTGCTTCGACCGGATGACCTTTCCTGATTGCTCCAGCATATGCCGACCTCTCCGAACTTGACCCTTCGACTGCTTCCAGGCTCTTTCGTCGTACATCGGTTGCATCCGGACATGGCTATTCCTTCGGCCGTTCTGGACTCCCAACCTTGGTTCATGGCCCAAACCGAAGACGAACTCTCCATCGTGTGTCATAGCGATGTGTTCGTTCAAAGCGAGCAATCTGAACCGGACTGGGCGTGCTTTCAGGTAGTCGGACCGCTCGATTTTACGTTGGTTGGTATTCTAGCACGGATTTCTGATACGTTGGCGCGTGAACGTATCAGCATCTTTGCCATTTCCACGTTTGACACGGACTACATCCTTGTCAAGAATTCCGATCTGGATCGGGCGCTGAAAGTCCTGAAAGCAGAAGGCTACGACCTCTGAGGCGCTTCGAGAGGTGGGTAACCGAGCATTCGATCTTGAAGTCGCCTTTCTGGATGCTCACTATGTGGACATGCCAAGAACCTTGTTGCGCTATGCAATCGAGAAGTTTCCTGAGCTTTTGCGAAAGGATCTTCTAAAAGGAAATCGCTGACCGAGACTGGTTGCAGAGGCTACACGGAACACGGATATTCGGGCTGTGAAATCCGACCCACCCCTGTCATGAACGAGAATGTGCGCATCGTACTGGCCGTCCTCGTTGGATGGTTGCTATACGGAATTGTCTGGAATGTGCTTGGCCTGGCCATGGCTGCTATCTTCTCCGACTCGTTCACCCTGGGAGAGCCCCTGACGGACACCCTCACGCTGGTTGTTTATCTGGTTCTGAGCATTCCGGTCTCCATCCTGTCTGGATATGGCAGTGCGCGATTCGGATTGGATCATGCTGGTACCGCGGTAAAGGCACTGGCCATAGTCAATCTTGTAACCGGTATTGTCGTCCAATCCATGGCATGGAAACTCCTTCCAGCCTGGTGGCACATTGCCTTCCTGATCTTCATCGTTCCAGCCACGCTTTACGGCGGACGGCTGGTATCAACCAAATAGACTCCCCATGTTTCGAAAACAACTGGCTCCTGCTCTTCTTGCTGCAACCCTGGTATTCCTCCCGGGTTGTGCATCCATCGATGTGGCAGCACTCAGCGACATGCTCGCTGTGGAGGCCCCGTTGGACGAAGAGACCGTCGCTTCCGGCCTGCGCGAAGCGTTGAGTGTCGGAACAGGACGCGCTGTCGAAACGCTGTCTGCTGAAGGAGGCTTCGGGGCGAACGACTTGCTGCGCATCCCCATCCCGGAGAATCTGGAGACCATGACGAATCGACTGCGAACAGTAGGGTCCGGGGATCAGGTTGACCGATTCGAGGACCAGATGAACACAGCGGCTGAGCAGGCCGCAGGATTGGCGATTGATGTATTTGCAGATGCCATTCGAGAGATGACCATTCAGGATGCCTTCGGTATTTTGAACGGTCCTGAGAACGCAGCCACGATGTACTTCAGGGACCGGACTGCGCAGGAGCTGACCAGTCGGTTCGGGCCGGTCGTGGTTGACGTGATGCAGCAATTGGGCGTCGTACCTGTCTACGAGGACCTCGTGACACGCTACAATGCTATTCCGCTCGTGCGGCCTGTCGAATTCAATCTGGAGTCACATGTGGTCTCACAGACGCTCGATGGCATGTTCTCTACGTTGGCCTCAGAGGAGCAACGCATCCGAGAAGATCCAGTGGCTCGGACATCGGCATTGCTGCAGCGTGTATTTGGTGGGAGGACGGGCTCTTGATCCGTTTCCTTCCGGGTCTCTTGGTCCTGATTCTCGTGCCCTCGTTGGCGTGGGGGCAAACGGACAATATGCCCGTATCGGAGGAGACCGTTCTGGATCGCACTTCGGATCCTGTGTGGCTGGACTCCCTTTACCAATCCGGCACGGCATTCGGCCAGTTTCTTGACGAAGCCCAGGCCCGCCGAGAACGGTGGGTATCCAATTACGGTGACGGCACTCCCGATGATGCCTGGACCGCTCGAGCAGACCGACTCACGGGATCGTGGTACTTGTTGGCAGTGGCAATTGATGGATGCAGCGATTCCGTTTCCACCATTCCTTATCTGGCGCATCTGGCAAACTACTCCGACCAGATAAGCATGCGCATTGTGCTTCCGGAGTCGGGACGGCCCATCATGGAGGCACATCGAACGAACGACGGGCGAGCTTCCACACCGACTGTTCTGGTCCTGAACGAACGGTTTGAACCGGTTGGCGCGTTCATTGAAAGACCGGAGGGGCTCAAGACATGGGTTGAAACCGACGGCGCTGACCTGCCCAGTCGGGCATTCGTCCGGGAGAAATTTGCTTGGTACGAAGCGGACGGTGGTCGAGAGACCGTCGCGACGATTCTGGCCATCATCGAATCGGCAAGCGCGGAGTAGAACTGGATCTCCCTGGCTTGATGGATGTAAGGAATTCCCCGCTGGAAGGCCAATGGGCTTGCCAATAGGTTGCCTTCCCCCTACCGCTCAACTGACATTCTTGACTCTCATTCGACCTACCCATGAAAACGATTCTTTCGACAGGAAAGTCCGTCGACCAGACTGCTGCTGATTTGGAAGAAGCATGCTCCCGCAACGGGTTTGGCGTGCTGCACGTGTACAATCTCAAGGAAACGCTTGAAAGTAAGGGCTTCGAGCGCGCCGAAGAGATTCGTGTCTACGAAATCTGCAATCCCGGGCATGCGACCAACGTGCTTGATATCGATCTCGAAATCAACATGGCCCTTCCTTGTCGCGTTTCTATTTATTCGCAAGATGGGGAGACCAAAGTGGGGATGATCAACCCTTCAGACATGCTCAAGATGCTGTCGGATGATGAACGCCTTGCTGCGATCGCCGACGAAGTTCAATCGACCATCCTAACCATCATGAAAGAGACGGTATAGCGGGCCATGTTTCCTGGATGTCCCGCTCCCTCCCAGTTTCGGAGCCACTGCGGTTGAACAGACGGGGTGACGGGTCGTAGGACCCATTCTTTCCCTCCTCAAACCGTCACTGCCATGACTTTCCAGCGACTCCCGGCCCTCTGCCTTGTTGCGGCCTTTTTACTGTCAGGTTGTGTATCCGATTCCGGATGGACTCCTGATCCAGAGGAGCCTCGAGCTTTCGTCACCACGCTGGGTGCAGATACCGTATCGGTCGAAGTCTACCTGCGAACGAAAACCTCTATTGAAGGCACATTGGTGGAACGCTCTCCGTTTACGCGGATGACGGAGTACCGGGTCGACATTTCCGAAGATGGTTCTTTTTCCGGGCTCCTTTGGTCCACGCACGTTCCGACGACGAATCCAGATGGTCCTGCCATGCAAGGCGGCCGTGTCACCGTACAGGGAGATTCGGCCTTGGTTGAGCGCTATGGTGGCCAGAACCCCGGTTCCAGCACGGTCTACGTGCCTTCGGGGACCATCTTGACGCTTGGCCGCACCGCCGCATCGGCGTTTGCCTTTGAAGAGGTAGCCAACCGCCTGCTGGATGGTGCGGAATCCACCATGATTCTCGGACCTACCGGACGCCTACCGGCAGAAAACAAGGCCACTGTAGTGGCAGGTGACACGGTGGCCATGGAGTACTTCGGGCAAGCCCGTAGAGCATGGACGGACGGCTCTGGGCAACTGCTTGCAATCTCCGGTGCGGGTACAACCAATTCATCGGTAAGCCACCGAGTAGAGGCCTTCCTGGTCGGGTCAATGGCTGACCGTTGGGGTGCGATGGACGCGGCCGGACAGGGTATGGGCACGCCCAGCCCAGCGGCCACAACCCATGCCACAGTCGATGGCGCAGATATCGAGGTTAATTACTCCCAGCCGGCCAAGCGCGGACGCGATATTTGGGGCAATCTGGTTCCAAACGGTTCCATCTGGCGGACCGGTGCCAATGCTGCCACCCATTTTACTACCAGTCGCGACCTGACCTTTGGCGAGCATGAGCTACCGGCTGGAACGTACACACTTTGGTCGCTTTACCAGGATGGCGCCTTTTCACTCATCCTGAACGAGCAGACCAGTCAATGGGGTACCGCGCACGACGCTGAACGGGACCTGTTCTCTCTTCCCATGACGTCCGAAGCGCTCGAAGATGTTCAGGAACGATTCCTGATTGATGTCACCGAGGTCGAAGACGGAGGAATCATCAGCCTTTCCTGGGACACCACGCGATGGAGCGTTTCATTCAACGTCGATTGACCCTCCTCTTTTTACCCTGCTTTTCCGATTGACCTACAATGAGTGAAGCGTCGAAAATGAGTCCCTACCTCCAATTCGCTCTGGAGTTGGCCGGGACAGCTGCCCAAGAAATAGTGCCCCGTTTCCAACGGACAGACGTTCGGTCAAAGGCTGACGGCTCTCCTGTGACGGAAGCAGATACCGAGGCAGAACGGGTCATGCGGGAGCTGATTCAGGCGCGCTACCCGGACCATGGGATCATGGGAGAAGAGCAGGACAACATCAATCCGGAGGCGGAGTTGTGCTGGGTCCTGGATCCCATTGACGGAACGTCGTCCTTTGCCTTGGGACTTCCCACATTTGGTACTCTCATCGCCCTGTTGCGCAACGGACACCCCGTTCTGGGCGTGATCAATATGCCCGGACTCAAGGAGACCGTTTACGCTGAACTGGGAAGCGGATGCTGGTACTTGAATCGATTGGGTGAATTGGAACAGGTCAGGGTTTCGCAAGGAGTGGAACGCGTCGAAGAAGCGTATCTGTCCACGACCGGTCTGTACAACACCGATGTCGATCCGCGCGGAGATGACACCGTTCCATCCATGTCCAGCCTGATTCGCCGGGCCAAAAAATTCCGATTCGTAGGAGACTGCCTTCAGCATGCGTGGGTTGCACGGGGCCTGCTGGACGGCGCCGTCGATCCCAAGATGAACCCGTGGGACAACGCCGCACTGATTCCGTGCATCCTGGAAGCGGGGGGTGTACTGAGTGACATCTCCGGAAGCACCGAGGACATGGTGCATGCCCCTAATCTGGTCACTGCAGCGAATCCGGATTTACTCTCCGACATGCTGAACACATTGAAAGGACACTGATCGTGGCGTGGTTCGACATCATAGGAACGATTGGAGTCGCTCTGATCATCCTGGCCTATGGAGCCGTCCAGACGCGCAAGATGCGCTCCGAGCAGCTATCCTACTCGGTCATGAATCTGATCGGCGCGGCGATGATTCTGGTATCCTTGCGCTACAGCTTCAATCTTGCGTCGGTCGTCATTGAGGTCTTTTGGATCTTGATCAGTTTGTGGGGTATCGTGCTTTGGTTCCGGCATCGGAATTCCGACATCCCCCCTTCTGAATCCCCTGCTTCATGATTCCCAACCGTTACGCATGGACATTTACCGTTGGTCGCGAGTCCATTGACATCAACGGTCATGTGAACAATGTGGAATACGTCCGTTGGATGCAGGAAATCGCCATTCGGCATACCCAACATCTCGGCGCTGATGTGCGGGCTGCGGCGGCTGGATTGATCTGGGTCGTGCGCTCACATCATATCGAATACAGGATTCCGATCCTCGAAGGCGACGAGATCCAACTCATGACCTGGGTGGGCTCTGTCGAGCGCGTTTCCTCCGTTCGGCGGTACGAATTCCGTCGTACGCGGGACGACGCCTTGATGGCATCGGGAGAGACGAACTGGGTATGTCTGAATCGGGAATCGGGTAGACCATCTGCCATTCCGGAAAGACTGATGTCCATGTACTTCGATGCGGAACAGGAGTCGTGATCGCTACATGATCAAAACAGAGAGGCCCCATGTTCATTTTTCTCCTTGCAGTCACGTTTGCCCTGGCCGTAACGGTCTCGTGGATTTTGACGCGGATATTTCAAAACCCCATTCAACAAATCCTTGACCGCATCATCGGCGAGGATGTTTCGAATGCCTGGGCCCGCTACCTCACGTTTGCCGTCTATGTCGTCGGTATTTCGGGCGGCGTACGGGTCTGGGATTTTGAGAAGTACCTGATTGCCCCGAAAGATGGCGTCGTTGCCGCCCTTACCGCAGAGGCGTGGACCATGGAGATTTACCGTGCCATCGTAGGTACGCTGCAAAGTGTCGCCTGGATGCTGCTGGTCTTTTTCGTGTTCGCCCTTATTGCCTTCGTCATCGTCAAAGGCCGCGAAATGAAGCACCAGAGCTGATCCGTTATCGCGTCACGACGAGGCTGGCTCCGCGCTTCGCTGGCTGTTCGGTCGATCGGATGAAATACATCCCTGAAGCGAGGCCGGCTGTATCGACCACATTGCGACCACTGGAGAGATCCAGCGTTCGCACCTGACGGCCCAGTACATCGACCAAGACATACGTTCCCGTTCGAGAAGCATCCAGAGTGAAATGATTCCCGGTTCGAACCGGGTTCGGATAGGCTGACAGCTCCGCAAGGACGTCGGGCAGTTCAGAGCGCTCGACATCCGTGGCGAGACCAGAGATGAATCGCTCTGCAAAGTGAAAGGCATCGATGCCGATCTCGCGACCCATCAGACGTCCGGGAATGTCGTCGGCCGGTGGGTGGATACCACCCCAGATGCGCGACAAACTAGTCTGATCAGAGGCATCCCGATAGGTGGCCCACTGCAGGATGACATCCTCACTTGGACCTTCCTCGAACACCAGAAACTCATTCTTTGGTGCCAGGAATTCGCCCATGCCACCGGGGAAATACTCATCTCCCGTAAGCAGCGTCATGGCCTCTGCGGCCGCGCGCGAAAACGTCGAGTGACCGGATACATATCCTGCAAAAGGTGGGGTCACGAAGCTCGGTCGCTGATAAGGCCACCAATCGTCCGCAAGAATCCAGTCCACACCTCCCACATCGGTTTCTGGATCAAAAACGTAGGCAGGACCACGCCAACTGCGGACCTTGATCTTGTACAGGTTCTCTTTGTTGCTGCCAGCCAATGGGTCGTCATCGCCGACCAGCTCGATGTAGCCCGGAATCAGCGGAATGCCCGCAGGATGGTAACGCGGCTCGGATGGATTTGAGCTTTGGCCGAACTCGGCCATCCCGCGGATGGCGGAAATGGGGCGGATATAATCGTACCAGCCTTTTGCTCCCCAGGCAGCTATCGCCGCATCATGCATCGTGCCTCCAAGCACGAAATAGGCCGTAACGTCCCAGGCCAGATCGTCCAGGACTGGTCCACTCCCCCGAAACTGCTTTTTCAGGTCCGGGTGATCGGACACATAATTGAGAATGGTAAACCAGTGACCCGGAGGCGTTTCCGAGTCCGGACCATCAGCCCAGAATTCAGCCAACACCCGCGCATAGTCCGCTCTGGGGACGATCTGTGCCCAATACGGCTCTCCCGTGTGTGGATTGAGGCGACGTCCTTGACTGGCATCCAACCCCTCAAACAGGTTGTAGAAATCACGATGTCCGGCCCAGTCGCGCGGAAGGTGACTCAAAGGAATATTGCCAATACGCGCCGGGGAAATATCCCACTGCACACCGTCTGCGGGGTCAAGCATGGACGACCAAACGGCGACCAGGGCATGCGACCATTTGTACTCGTCCGATAGACCGTTACCGTTGAGCACATCGAGCATCGGCGGAGGACCCGGATCGTGATACACCCAGTACTCGAACCCACCCCGCTCATGGATGGTCAGATCATCGGGCGTCAAGGAGAACGGAAAGACCTGCCCCCATTCCGGACCCAGGAATTCAGGCGTCCCAAGTGGAATTTCCTGTCCTGCCTGATCGATGAATACATCGAACGACAAAGGCTGCCAGCGATTCATGTCCAGGATATGGGGATTACCCGAAATCGGCGGAGCCAGGGGGGGATTGACTGGACGATAATGGCGATTGGAATAGAGCTCTCCTTCGTTCGCTCCGTCATTTGTCCCGTACTCGATCATGCACTGGGCCAGATAATTGCCGAGTGCCGCAGGCTCACCGGTGGCATAATCCACCTCCTCGAACGTTCGATCATAGCCCAGCTCATTCATGAGCACATCATAGCGGGCAAAAGCGGCCTCCTTTCCGGGAGAGTTCTCAAAGCGATGTCTGAGCAATCGGTAGGCAGCATAGCTGATGGCTTTTTGTCGCGCTGCCAACTCATCGCCCGGGTCAGGAATGCCATCAAAAGAGCAAGCAAAGCCGTTGAGTGTGTTACCCAACATGTACGGTTGCGCCGAGTCATCATAGGCGGACCATGCATCCCACATCAGCACCGACGTGTGGAATATATTTCGGGCATGGACCGTAGGTCGAGCAAAGTCCTCCCGAATGGATTGCAGGAGGGCCTCATTCCACAGACGAGCTACGGTATTTGAGGAGGACTGAGCCGAGATTGTGATCGGACTCAGGAAGCCGATCAAAAGCAGGAAAAAAGCCAGATTCCTGTAGAAGCGCATAGTTTGCCGGTGGCTTTCACGTCTTTCGGTGAAGTCGCACATATACGGCGCCTTTCCAGCTCGGTTCGATGTTAACTTTGCGAGTTGTTGGATTGGTCGGGTCATCCGGGTTAGAGTTCGCTCGACTTGCTACCTTTTTCCGTTCGTCACAAGTTCAAAACACAGACATCCATGGGTAAATCGAAGAAAGTACTCGACCTGAAAAAGGTAGATGCTTCCGCAGAAGAGGGTGAGTCCGAGCTTGGGATTGGACAGAAAGGCAGAACCATGTTGGTGCTAAAAGCGTCTCGCACTGACTTGGTCCGGCAAGATCTGGGGTATACCCCGGAAGAAATCGATTCCCTTTTCAGGGACAGCATCTACCCATATCAGCAAAAACTGAGTCGAGCGGCCTACGAGACCCGTAAACGGCTACTTCAGATCGAATTACTCAAGGTGCAGCGATGGGCCAAGAAGACGGGCAAGCGCATTATGGTGGTTTGCGAGGGGCGGGATGCTGCCGGTAAAGGAGGTACGATCAAACGATTCATGGAGCACCTCAATCCTCGTGGTGCCCGCATTGTTGCCCTTGAAAAACCTACCGAAGAAGAGCGCGGCCAATGGTATTTCCAGCGCTATGTAGCGCAGTTTCCTACCTCCGGCGAAATTGTGTTCTTTGACCGTTCCTGGTACAATCGAGCCGGTGTCGAGCGTGTGATGGGGTTTTGTACTGGCAAGGAATACAAAGAATTCCTTCGGCAGGCTCCAGAAGTGGAGCGCATGCTCGTCCGTTCAGGCACCATCCTGTTTAAGTACTGGTTCTCCGTGACACGGGAAGCGCAACGGGCACGTATGACTTCGCGAGAATCGGATCCACTGAAAGGCTGGAAGCTCAGCGATATCGACCGCTTGTCCCGGGATAAATGGGATGACTACACCAAGGCAAAGCTGAATATGTTCTTCCATACCGATACAGCGGATGCTCCCTGGACCGTAGTGAAGTCTGATGACAAAAAACGGGCGAGGCTGAATTGTATGAATGATTTCCTCTGTCGCCTGGATTATCCACAGAAGGACCACACGGTGGTCATTCAACCCGATCCTCTCATTATCGGCTCTGCTTCCCAGGTGATCGACAAGAACGAACACGCCTGGTAGCGTCCCGCTCGGGAAAATTTCCTTCAGCCGAAGGTTACGTTTGGCAGCCTCCTGTTTCTATGTCCACGAGGCCACGCACGTCGCGCTGGCCCGCTCGTGATGTTGGATGAAGAAGAGGACTGACCATGAAACGAATCGATCGAGGACGCCATGCTGGAGGCTGGCTGGCTCTGCTTGCACTGATACTGGGCCTGAGAACAGGATGCGATGCTGCTGTGGACCCTTTCACGGAGACCGCGCTTGAGGATGCTACCAAGCACCTCTCGGAGATGGAATTGGTGCAGGCTGTTGAAATGACCATCGAGAATCCGGGATCAGCCAAGGAGGAACAGTACGTGTTGCAAGTGACGCTTAATCCCGAGGCTCCACTGCGCAGACCAGAGGCATTCCACATTCTTGGCATGCGAAATGACGGCGGCGTAACACGCTTGGAAGACAATGGAGTGAAAGAGGATGACCTGGCTGGCGATGGCACCTATTCCGCAAGGGTTGACCGTTCTTGTCTCGAGGGACTGGACACGTCGCAATGGCTGGGAAAAGACATCATTTCCCTGACGCTGTCCTGTGGGATTGATTTCATCTCACCCGGTGCGGAATGTGCGGGCGAAGGTATTTGTCCGGAAAGTGCCTCGCGCTCCTTGCTCTGGGGATTGATCGAGTATGAAGTGGATGTGGTTACCTGCTGGTGTTTTGAGGGATGTGATGTGGACATCGAGTTCTCCTTGGGAAAGCTTGATCCAGCACCCGCCCTTCCATCCCACGAGCCCCTTTAATGCCCTGTTTCACGCACATGGGCGGGGCCGCTGGCCCCGCCCATGTGCGTATTGAGAATTCACTCACCCCAATTACCATGACCTCTACCCACACCCCCATTGCGACAGTTGCCGGTATCGTTTGTTCGATTCTGGGCGCTGTAGCGACTATTCGATTCACCCTGACGCTGTTGGCTGGCTCGATGAGTGCCGTTGATTATGCTCCAATTCTGTTGCCGCTGGGCATCGCTTTATTGAAGGGAAACCGCTTTTGGGTCTGGATTGCCCGCTTGCACCTGTTTTTTCTCGCCCTCATGACCTCGGCTACCATCCTTGTCTTCGTCCTCATGTCAGAGGAAAGTCGCGGCATCACTTTCGAATTGCACGACAACATTGGGAGGATTTCCGGGGGTGGACTTATCCTGGTGACCCAGGGCCTATTTCTGGCTGCAATCCTGTGGGTCTATTTCTCTATTTTCGCTGCACCTGCAAGATCCATGTCACGCCCTTCCCACCCCTGACCCATGGCTGCCGACCGGCTGACCAGAGCGATCCGCTTCCTCGAGGACAACGGAATCCAATATGAACGGTATGATCATCCGGCCGTGTTCACGGTGGATGAGGTAACTGAAGCAGTCGACATACCCTACGGCCAGCGCACAAAAAACCTGTTTGTTCGTGACAAAAAGGGCCGGCGTCACATCTTGATCGTCGTACCATTTGACAAACAGGTTGATCTCATGGCGCTCGGGTCCCAAACAGGACTGGGCCGAGTCTCTTTTGCGTCTGAGCGCCGATTGCTGGATCGATTGGATGTCGAGCCGGGCTCGGTGACATTGATGGGTGTCATCAATGATCCGGAGGGTGTGGTGGAGGTAATCATCGATGCGGCTGTGTGGGAGGCAGATCGTGTACGCTGTCATCCCCTCGTAAACACCAGCACCGTGGTTCTGGAACAGGAAGGCATCCGGCAACTGTTCAAGCTGACCGGTCATTCTCCAACCGTTATCGACGTTCCTTCTACATGCTGATCCTTGAAGCTATTGCGGCCGTTACAGGTCTTGTCAGTGTTTACTTGCTGACGCGCCAGAGCTTGTGGGCCTGGCCTACTGGCCTCGTATCCGTATCAGTAGCTGTTGTTGTCTTTTACGACTCATTCCTGTACTCGGATATGCTTCTGCATGTCTACTACATCGGAATGAACATTTACGGATGGATCCACTGGGTACGCGGTGGAACGGAGGACTCGGATTTACCCGTTGCAACCATGTCCCCACGTCGAAACGTCGCGTGGGCTGTGGTTACGCTCATCCTGGTAATGACATGGGGGTGGAGTATGAGCAACCTGGATCTCATTGCCGCCTGGTTTTTGACCAACGTTAACGATTCGATCGGGTGGGCCCAGTCCTGGGCGGCTGGCAACGCACCTGTTCCCGCTTATCCGTACGGTGATGCCTTTACCACAGTAGCCAGCCTGATAGCCATGTGGTTCATGGCCCGCAAGTTGTTGGAGAACTGGATTTACTGGTTCATTATCGATGTCGTTGCCATAACGATCTACGCCTTGAAAGGGTTGTACTTGTTTGCAGGACAGTACACCATTTTCTTGATCCTGTGTGTCATGGGGTACCGGGAGTGGGTGCGGTCCATGCGATCAGGGTCCTCTTCCTAATGGGAGGCGTTTTCGGTAGTCTTTTCCTTCAGGCTTGCATCCGCAAGCGTTCGAATTCCGCTCTGGATTCTCCTACATTTGGGAGAATACCATAGGATGACCTTACAACGAGTCCGTTCGAAAACCATAATGCGCTTCCTCGCTCTGCTGCTGACCACAGCCGTCTTGCTTCCTGTCCAGGCCCAACATGGCCATGAACACGTCGGAGGTCGAACCATCCAGTTCCCGGATACGGCGGACTATTTGAGCCTGACCTGCGATTTTCACATGCATACCGTCTTTTCGGATGGTTACGTATGGCCAAGCATTCGGGTAGAAGAAGCACAGCGGGATGGCTTGGACTGCATTGCCATAACCGAGCACCTCGAATATCAGCCGCACGCACAAGACATCCCGCATCCCGATCGAAATCGGGCATTCAACCTTGCTGTTTCGGCAGCGGGCGAAAGCGGATTGATCGTGATTCGGGGTTCAGAGATTACCCGCTCCCTGCCTTTTGGACATGCCAATTCAATTTTCATCCAGGACGCCAATCCTCTTCTGACCGAAGATGCCGTGGATGCCTATCGAGAAGCGGGATCGCAAGGTGGATTTACGTTCATCAATCATCCTAATTGGGGATCGCAACGCAAAGACGGGATCGCACGCATTGAGCCCGAACAGCTCGAATTGATAGAGCAAGATCTGATCCAGGGGATTGAAGTGGTCAACGATCTGACGTATTCGGACGAAGCCCTTGAATTGGCCCTTGCGTACGACTTGGCCATCATTGGGACGTCAGACATTCATGGCCTGGTCGACTGGCAATATCAAATCGCTCAAGGAGGCCATCGACCCATTACGGTCGTATTGGCAAAGGACCGCTCTGTGGAGGCCATCCAGGAGGCGCTTGTGGCTCGGCGTACGGTCGCCTATTACCTGGACTCCATCATCGGACGCGAAGAACACGTCCGTCCGCTATTGGACGCATCCCTCTCGTTCGCCACATCTGGATACAGCGGAGATACTTCCATTGCACGGGTATCGATTCAGAATCACTCTGATGCATGGTTTACCCTCCTCAACACATCGTCTCTACGCTTCCACGACCGCGCAAACTTGATAGATGTACCTCCTCAACAGACCATCTCATTCCAGGTCAAGACAATAGAACGTTTGGAAGCCATTTCCATTGACTTCGAAGTTCTCAATGTGATCACGGCGCCTTCGCAACATCCCATTATCACGCTGTCGGCACCCATTAATTGAGCGATGGATTGGGGTTACGCTTGCGCCCAAGATGTGTGAGTGGTCAATCAAAAAGTCCCGGCGATCTGACACCTTGCTCGAGCTCCAACAGAAATCGTTTCCGGTGCAATCCCCCGCCATATCCTGTCAGTGATCCATTGGAACCGATAATTCGGTGACATGGAATGAGAATGGCCATCCGATTGTCGCCATTTGCGCGAGCCACAGCGCGAACCGCTCCCGGATTGGCGATGGCCTTTGAAAGATCCCCGTAGGATGCAGTCCGTAGGCAATGCCCACCAAGGCATGCCACACCTGCTCTTGAAACGCGGTGCCGCGCAAATCCAAGGGCACGCTGAATGAGCGTAGCCTGCCTTCGAAATAGGCGTGCAGCTCCTTTTCCAGCTCGCCGATAATGGCATTCGTACCAGGCATGGGTGTTTCCTGGAAACGACTGCGGATACGTTTCAACTGCGTGGGGAGCATGGGACGATCAATGAACTCCAGCAGACAAAGAGCTGTGTCCGTCGCGCCGGCCAGCATGGGGCCTAAAGGGGTCGTGACCCGATGCAGGTAAAGGGCTCCTTTTTCAGCGGCATTCCCGATTACGACGCCCGTCATGCGCTCGATTGCCGAACGAAATCCTGACAGGCTTTCGAAGCCATGATCAAAAGCTGCATGAGCCTGGGCTTCGCCCGACTGCATGGCTCCAAGGGCACCCCCCAATCGACGACTACGGCTGTAAGCATGAAACGTCATACCGTGGTGCTGCTTGAACCAACGACGTACCCGTTCAGGTTCGAGATTTAACACTCTTATATCTGCGTCCGTCCAACGTCTCAGCGGATCTGATTCTACCGCGTTCAGCAGGGGCTGCAGCCAGGAGGGTGACTCGTCGAGGGGCTGCATGGGACGGCACCGCTTGCATGGCCGATATCCGTGATCAAGCGCATCCTTTACGCTGGCAAAAAACTCAACATTTTCGGGCTTCGGTTTGCGTGCCGAACAACTCGGTCTACAGAAAATACCGGTTGTCTTTACAGCCGTCAGGAAAATGCCTTCGTACCGCGTATCGCGGCCCAGGAAAGCCTCGATCATTTCCGTACGCGAAGGAAGGGATGTCTGCATGGTAGAATGGAAGCAAAAAGTGACAAGAGCAGATCAAATATCACGTTGTTCCACTCATCGATCTACCGAAAAACCCACGTCGAATTCGGATCCTATTCGCTCCAGTCCCTACTTATGCGATACATCGTGATCGCGGCTCGCGTGGTCTGCATCGGAAGAGTGGCAAGATCGGCCCATTCATGCGTTGTGTGTGTACCTCCTCCTGTCATTCCCAGACCGTCCAATGCCATCCGCGCGTGTCCTGCAGCGAACGATACATCTGCTGCACCCGCCTGGCGGGGATCTCCAGCTACGACGGGTCCATATCCCGCATCCATACTTGCCTGATTGAAGATGGCCAGCAGCTCCTCATTACCGGCCGTCTGGCCCATGGGCGGATAACTGTCGCGGAACGTGAGAGAGGCATTGGTTCCAGGAAGATTGTCCTTGATCAGTGCACGCATCCGCTCCTTGATGGCCTCCCGCTGCTCGGGCGAAATCGTCCTCAGGTCTCCTGATACGATGGTTTTCTCAGATACCACGTTCGTTTTACCGAATGCATTCCCCCGATCGTTTTCCTCATCAAACTCGACGCTCGTACCGCCCAGGATCAAGCCAGGGTTGAAGGTCAACAGCTCCTCGCCTACCAACTCCTCTTGAAACCTGGTAAGAATACGGGCAGCTTCATAGATGGAGCCATATCCCGTCTGCTCGGAAAAGACGGAGGACGAATGGGCCCGCTTTCCAGTTGTGTGCAATTCCCATCCGGTGAATCCACGGCGTGCCAGAACAGCCGTTCCAGGATCCCCATCCCCTGGTTCGAAGGCCATGACAACATCCGCTTTGATGGCAGCTTCAACCAAGGCGGCACGACCCAACTCGAGCGGGTCACCAGATGACTCTTCGTCACCGATAAGGGCAATCGTGATGGTCATATTGTCCAGAACCCCCACCGCTTTCAATGCGCGGGCAACTTCTACCATGACCACATCCCCACCTTTCATATCAATGACCCCGGGACCAACAGCTCGTTCCTCTGACTCACGCACGAACCCCTGGAATGGACTATCCAGTTCAAATACCGTGTCCAGATGTCCGATCAGGAGAAAATGGGGACCCGTGTTTCCCCGGGTGGCAAAAAGATGTCCCGCCCGATCGAACGCAGACCCGTCAATCCATCGGGTTTCGAAGCCCATGGCCGATAACTCATTATCAAAAACCGCACCGACAGCACGCACGCCGTCAAAGTTCATCGAACCGGAGTTGATATTCACGACGCGTTCGAGCAGTCCGATGGCCCCCTCTACGCGGCTGTCAACGAATGAGGCAAGATGCTGCTCGGTCTCGTCAAGATGCTGCCGGGCAGAGACGTCACTGGTGAGACTCATGGTCAGGGCGGTCAACAGGAAAAGGGAGATGGAATAACGGAGGCGCATGGGGAAATTCATCCTGATCGAATAGCGATACCGCTGAGTACGTGGTGCGAGGCGAAAGATAGGCATACCGTCACATAGGAGTCGGACGAGGCCATGTCACAAACCAACGCAAACCCTCTTTCGTGACTACCTTTCGATGGAACTCACGGTGCTCGAGCCGGGCGCTGTTTTGACATGAATTCGTTGTATCGATTCTTTTATGCCCCACGATCTGGAAATATGTATCGCATGTGACAGCGAAGAGCAGGCGGTAGCCAACGCCCTGGCCGCTGCAGCAGGCGGTGCGAATCGCTTGGAATGTTGTGCCAGCATGGATGTAGGTGGGCTGACTCCAAAGGCCAATGTGATACGGGCAGTGTGCCAAGCCGTCCCGGACAGCGTCGACGTGCTTGTAATGATCCGTCCGCGGGCTGGAGACTTTTCGTGGACTGCAAACGAATTGGATGGCATGGAAGCAGCCATTACCGAAATGGCCTCCTGTGGCGTCCAGGGCGTAGTTGGGGGAGCTGTCACCGACGGACAGGTGGATGTTCTTACCTCCCAGCGATTGATCCAATCTGCGATCGGTCACCAATTGTCGTTCACCTTCCATCGCGCCATCGATGCAGTTGTGGATCGTATTCAGGCGACCAAGACTGTCATTGACCTGGGAGCCGATCGCATCCTCACGGCAGGAACACCCTGGGGAACCGAGGCTGGCGCGGTTTCAGGGCTCCCAGCGCTGGTGGATCTTGAGCAAAGCATTAGCGACACTGCCGAAATAGTGATTGGCGGAGGCGTGTCCCTGACTACGCTGCCGAACCTATTGGAGCCCTTCCAGGACAGCTTGTACGTTTCTTTCCACGCGTTTTCTTCCGTCTTGTCGGACGGCTTCACGGACCAACAGAAAGTTGGTTCACTCAAGAAGCTGTTGTTCTGAACGGAATCAACGGCGAGCACACGCTACACACCTTCTGCTTTCCGGTCGGATCTCCAAGCGTCCTCGTTGAATGTCCGAGCCACACGAAGTACAGGTACCATACGTGCCTTCCTCTATTGCTTTGAGGGCACGCTCAATCTGAGGCAATCGCTTGCGCAGCCGCGCCTTACCTGCAGCCGATATGCTTTGTGCTTGAATCGCCTCCATGCGGGTCAGCCGACCGATGGCATTATCAGGACGAATGCTGTCGTCTGACGGCGTTCGGTCCGAAAGCTGCCGTTCGATTTCAGATCGAAGGGCTTCAAGAACCGGCATGAAGGCTTGTTGATCGGCTGTGGTCACGCGTAGGGCATTCCCGACATTCTCGGGATATACTTTCGATTGGATCAGGCACAAGATACATTTCGACGCTCTCCATCCCATCCAACCCTGCATTGCCATGCGCTTTCTCTCCACCTGTGCCGCCATCATGCTGTTCGGCGCGCTGACCCTTCAGGCCCAGGACCACCACGCCTCGGAGACTCACCGGACGGCCAATTACGACCTGGCTGCTCGATGGGCGCCGTATCGGATCAACGACTTGATCTACTCGACCTCTGTTTCCCCGCGATGGATCGAAGGTGGGGAGTCATTCTGGTATTCGTACGAGTCCTCCGATGGCACGCAGTATTGGAAAGTCGATCCCGTCCGCGGCATCAAGACGGCGGTTTTTGACAATGACCGCATCGCTTCGGAGCTGACGCGCATCGTAAAGGATCCCTTCGACGGCCAGAATCTGCCTATTCGCAACATCAAGTTCGTGGATCAGAACACACTCCGATTTGAAGTGACTTCCAGTGTCCAGGAAGAAATCCCGGATGAGGAGGCTCAAATCGGCGAGACCCAGCAGGACTCGACAGCGACGAAAAAGAAGCCGAAGATGCGGGACAAGGTGTTCTACTTCGAATACACGATCAGCTCGCAAACATTGCGTGAGCTGGAGGACGTCGAAAAACCGGACAATCGACCGTCCTGGGCCTCCATCTCACCCGACGGCAACTGGGTTGTGTTTGCACGCCATGACAACCTGTTCAAAATGAGTGGCGAGGACTTCCAGAGAATCGTCGATGCCCGGCAAGGCAAGCGCGGAGATGATGCTCAGGAAGCAGAGGATGGCATAGAAGTCGATGAAACCCAGCTGACGCACGATGGAGAACCTTTCTTCTCTTATGTCGCATCGAATTGGCGCCTGAGTCAGTTCCACGGCCGAACAGCTGAACAGGTGGAGGAAAACAAGGATAATCGCAAGCGCGCCGACGTTATCTGGTCTCCGGGATCGGAATACTTCTCGGTGATGCGCATGGACTTGCGCGAGGTGGGTGATCTCTGGATCATTCATTACACAGGCGACAAGCGTCCACGGCTGGAGAGCTACAAGTATGGCATGCCGGGCGAAGAACATGTGGCGCAGTATCACCTGCAGGTGGGAAGCATTGTAGCAGACTCCGTCTGGGCGGTCAACGACTCAGCTTTTGTTGATCAGGAAGTGCAGGTCGGCTCCAAACCTCAATTCCGCTACCCCGCCGACGAGTCCCCATCAATTCGTATGTGGAATACGAATGACCCAGGTAGCTTCCTGGCCTATCGTAAAAGCCGCGACTACAAACGCGTTGATCTATTCCGGGTCGATGCAGCCACGGGTGAAACAGACGTACTCATCGAGGAGCGGATGAATACCTACATCGAGTCCCGGCACCCCTATTTGTTGGACAACGGGGACATGTTGTGGTGGTCGGAGCAGGACGGATGGGGACACTTCTATCTTCACGGCGAGGACGGGGAGCTCAAGAATCAGGTCACATCTGGTCCATGGAATACCCGAGCAGGGATTCAACGGGTAGATCAGAAAGCAGGTGTTGTCTACTTCCAGGCGAATGGACGCGAAGAAGGTGAGGACCCTTACTACCAGCATGCGTACCGCGTAAACCTGGATGGAACCGGCTTGAGATTGCTGAACCCCGGAAATTTCGATCATAGATCCACCTTCAGTGAATCCGGGCGCTTTTTCGTCGACAATTATGCACGCGTGAATACCACACCGGTATCGGTGGTAAAGGATTCGAATGGACGCGTGATCCTGGAGCTCGAAACGGCTGATTTCTCGAAGCTTTTTGATGCAGGCTATCAGTTCCCCGAGCCTTTCACCGTCAAAGCGGCTGATGGTATCACAGATCTGTACGGCGTGATGTACAAGCCGTTCGACTTCGACGAAACGAAAGAGTATCCGTTGGTGGAGTACGTATATCCCGGACCGCAAACCGAATCGGTTTCGAAGTGGTTCAGTACCAATCGCTATGAAACGGCGCTAGCCCAATTCGGGATGATCGTAATTACCGTCGGAAATCGTGGCGGTCACCCGAACCGGTCCAAGTGGTATCACAATTACGGTTACGGCAATCTGCGTGACTATGGCCTGGCCGACAAGAAAGTGGCTGCCGAGCAACTGGCCGATCGACATGACTTCCTCGACCGGAATCGCGTCGGGATTTATGGCCACTCCGGCGGAGGATTCATGTCCACAGCAGCGATGCTGGTATACCCCGACTTCTTCAAAGTAGCCGTTTCCAGCGCGGCCAATCACACCAATGAGATCTACAATCGCTACTGGTCCGAGCAGCATCACGGCGTGGAGGAAGTCGTGGACGAGGACGGAAATGTCAGCTTCAAATACAGCATCAAGTCCAATCCAGAGCTGGCTGGGAATTTGAAAGGGAAACTGCTATTGACGACCGGTCTGGAAGACAACAACGTTCACCCGGCAAACACGTACCGCATGGTGGATGCCTTGATCAAGGCCAACAAGCGGTTCGACTTCTTCGTTTTCCCTGGTCAGCGACACGGATACGGCAGCATGTCTGACTACTGGTTCTGGCTTCGGGCTGAGTACTTCGTCAAGCACTTGCTTGGCGACTACCGCTGGGATGTGGACATGACACAGCTGAACAATGAACAGCCTCAGACCCGTTGATGCGCTTTCCATAGAGGCAATGGGTTTGCAATGGGTAGGCAGTGTGGGTCGGTCATCTTCAGATGACCGACCCATTTTTTTCAGCGAGGTCCGAAGTGGGTCAGAAGATCTTTTTCAGTCCCTACCAGAAGCATGATGCAGGATCCAATCAGGATGAAAAGGGACAGCACGACGCCGAGTCCAACGGGCAGTCCGCCCGTCGCATACCCGAACAAAGAAAACGTGATCATTACCCATCCCCAGAATTTCGAACGTACCGCGGAGGCCTTCTGAGCGAAATCCCATCGCTCTTGTGAAGCCATGGACGACGGTGTCCGATATCCGTAAAAACTGTTGATCTTGCGAGGGGGACGTCGCGACATCCACTCTGCGGCGAGAACGAAGATCACACCGGAAGAAAGGAGCGTTATGGAAAACGGATCGAGCCAGTTCATGGAAGAAGATGGAGATATACCGGGTGACAATACCCGTGGTAAGTAGTAGACTATGTACGGACCCCGCGGCCCGGGGATTCACTTCAATCGCCGAATATAGCCTCACGAGAGCGATCCCCATGACCCCAGGTGGTTGGCCATCCATCGCCTACACCATTTCCAGAGCACGCCAATCGGGTGGGCTCAGAAAAATGTTCAAGGCCCTTCGCTCGCGGAATACGTGCAAGACGTGTGCCGTGGGAATGGGGGGACAACGTGGGGGTATGGTTAACGAGGCAGGCGAATTCCCGGAGTTCTGCAAGAAGAGTGTTCAGGCCATGGCCGCAGATCTACAGGCTCCCATTCGGGAATCGTTCTGGCATGAATGGAGCTTGGACCGGCTTGCCTCCCTCTCCCCCAGGCAGCTTGAGCACAGTGGCCGGTTATCACAGCCCGTCCTGCGCGAAGCAGGTAGCACCCACTATCGCGTGATTTCCTGGCATGATGCGCTGCAATACGCCGCTACTGCGCTGGCCAAAGCACACCCAGACCGAAGTTTTTTCTATTTCTCCGGACGTAGTAGCTCAGAAGCAGCGTTCCTGCTTCACGTTGGTGCGCGGCTGTACGGCACCAACAACATCAACAACTGCAGCTACTACTGCCACCAGGCGAGTGGTGTTGGACTTTCCTCCGTGACGGGCAGTGGCACCGCTACCGTCGTGCTGGAAGACCTGAACAAGACGGACACCGTGATCCTGATCGGTGCCAATCCGGCCAGCAATCATCCGCGATTGATGAAGTCGCTCATGAATGTGAGGCGACGCGGTGGACAGGTAATCGTCGTCAATCCGATTCGGGAAACGGGTCTGGAGCGATTCAGCATTCCGTCCGATGTGCGCAGCCTGTTATTTGGAAGTGATATTGCCAGCCATATCGTTCAGCCGCACATCGGTGGAGATGCTGCCATGCTGGTCGGAATGGCGAAAAACTTGATCGAGACCCAACGAACAGATCAGGATTTCCTGGATCGCAGCACGACGGGATTCGGAGCCTTCGCAGAATACGTGGCCTCTACCTCCTGGGAAAAAATCGAAGCTGGATCCGGTTTGACGCGATCTGACATCGAAAATCTGTGCGATCGATACGTCAACGGGAAACGTGTCATTTTTGCCTGGGCCATGGGAGTGACACACCACCAACATGGCACAGTAACCGTCCAACTCATCGCCGCCATCGCTATGCTGCGGGGGATGATAGGACGCCCCGGGTCTGGACTCATGCCCATTCGGGGACACTCAAATGTGCAGGGCATCGGCAGTATTGGTGCCACCCCACGATTGAAAAAAGCCATCCTTGATGGACTGATCTCCCGCTACAACCTGACGCTTCCCGAAACCGATGGATTGGACACCATGGCCTGTATGCAGCGGGCTGCTCAGGGTGAGATGGATGTAGCATTCCACCTTGGAGGTAATCTATTTGGTTCGAATCCTTCAGCTGAATGGGCTGCAGGGGCACTATCCTCCATTCCTTGGCAAATCAGCCTGAGTACTACGCTCAATACCGGACACGTCCAGGCTGTTTCACAGAATCACTTGATTCTGCCCGTCCTGGCTCGCGATGAAGAACCTGAGCCTACGACCCAGGAGTCCATGTTCAATTTTGTTCGGCTGAGTGACGGTGGAGCACCTCGTTTCGAAGGCCCGCGAAGTGAAGTGGATGTCGTCGCGGACTTGTTTGGTCTGATTCTCAAAGAACGGCAATCATCGCACGAAACAGACCCTTTACGAGCATTGGATTGGGGCCAGATCCGCAGTACGCGCGACTTGCGTCGCATGATCGCCAGCGTTGTCCCAGGCTGGGGTGCGCTGGCTGACCTGGATGCAGGAGGACCTGAATTTCAGATCTCAGGACGGACCTTCCATGAACCCCGCTTTGCAACATCGGACGGAAGGGCTCGATTCCACATACCAGATCTGCCTCAGATAACCCATACACCAGGCGAATACCGCCTCATGACACTCCGTAGCGAAGGACAGTTCAATACGGTTGTCTATGAAGAGGAAGATATTTTCCGAGGAGTGGACCGAAGGGATGTCGTGCTTTTGAACCCCGAGGATCTTGAAACACACCATCTCAATGCTGGAGATCGTGTGACCGTCTCCGGTCCCGGAGGGCGCATGCCGCATCAGTGCATTGTGCCGTTCGATCGCATCCGTCCCGGTAATGCTGCCATGTACTTTCCGGAGGCAAACGTGCTACTGGATGACCGGGTTGATCCGGCGAGCCGGACACCAGCATTCAAAGGTGCGAAAATCACCATCGAGCCTTGAGCGACAGGTCGCCAACACTTCGAAACCCTAAGATGCCAGATATCTTGCACTCAGAATCGACCCGACTGATAGCCCGCTATGGCATGCAGGAACACCCGGAAGGAGGCTGGTATGTTGAGCGTTTTCGATCAGAACAGACCGTCCAACCGGATGATCACCGCGCACAGCGATCCGCACTGACTACGATCCTGTTCTTGCTTGATGGAGCACAGAATGGAGGTATCAGCGCCCTGCATAAGGTTCGCTCAGACGAAGTGTGGCATCATCTGGATGGCGATCCAATCGAATTGGTCGTGCTGCAGGAAGATTTCAGCTCGTTGGATCGGGCTCCATTGGATCGAGATCATCCTGTACTTGTCGTTCCCGCCAACCACTGGCAGTCCGCGCGAACCACAGGGCACTATACGTTGGTTGGCTGTACCGTCGGTCCGGGCTTCGACTTCGAGGATTTCACTCTTTTGCGCTCGGATGCGATTACTGAGGAAGCGTTCATCGCTCACCACCCCTCACTCGCGCACCTCTTGTGACGTAGGTTCCAAGTCTTTTGCGTAACCCGCGCCATCTGATTCGACATCCACCTGAAACGATTCAACAGGATCAAACCACGGAGGGATAACTGGCTTCCATTTACCTCCCTCCTCTCACCGACTACCTGCATATTATGAGCTCGAAAAAAGTACTCCGGTTCGAAGGAAAAGAAGTCGACGTTGTCTGGGACGGCAACTTGTGTATCCACGCCGAGGAGTGCTGGCGATCCGATAGCGAGTTATTCGAGCTCAAACGCAATCCGTTTGGTGAGCCAGATGCCGTTTCGGTAGAAGAAGTGGATCGTATCAGCAAGCGCTGTCCTTCGGGGGCCATTGCCTGGAGGAATAAGTCGAGTGAATTGAAGGAAGAAGCCGAGTCAGAAAACACCGTTACAGTCGTTCCCGGCGGTCCCTTGTACGTGCGTGGAGACGTGACCATCGAGGGTGTCGCAGAACAGGAAGGCAACGTAAATCGCCGCGTGGCATTGTGCCGTTGTGGGCACTCAAAGAACCAGCAATTTATGACAACTCCCACACCGAGCAAGGGTGGGATGACACGGGTGCCGTTGGCCGGGAAGGTCCGGGGTACGAGGAGCCTGGTGGGCCGTTGTCGATTTCCCCTCGAAAAAATGGCGCCTTGTTGCTGCGAGGCAATGTGTCCATCCGAGCAGCCAGTGGATGCGTGCGCTGGAAAGGTCAAAAAGTATCCCTCTGTCGGTGTGGACTATCCAAACGCAAACCCTTCTGCGACGGCAGCCACAAAGGGCAATTTGAGACTGAAGGGGAATCCTGATCCCGAGACGAGTCGTTGAAGAGGGCTCATTCTGACCACCTTCCCGCCCGTCGTCATGGCATCCTGCGTTGTTGCTGCCCTTTACCACTTCACTCCGATCGATAATCCGGAAGCCTTTCGGAGTGCCGTTCATGACGTAATGGTCGACCACGAGGTCCGCGGGACCATTCTCGTCGCGACAGAAGGAATCAACGGTACCGTATCAGGAAGCAGGGAAGGTGTTGATGCGCTCTTGACTCACCTGCGCGCGCAGCCAGGCCTGTCATCTCTCGAACACAAGGAATCGTACACGGACAAATGTCCCTTCCTTCGGACGAAGGTGCGCCTCAAGAAAGAAATCGTGACTCTCGGAATCGAAGGTGTCGATCCGAACCGGACCGTCGGAACGTATGTAGACCCTGAAAACTGGAACGATCTTATTTCTCGCGACGATGTCATCCTGATTGACACGCGAAACGACTACGAATACCAGGTTGGGACATTCAAGGGGGCTGTAAACCCCAATACGCAGTCATTCCGGGAATTTCCCGAATACGTACATCAGAACCTTGATCCTGCCAAGCACCCGAAAGTGGCCATGTTTTGCACAGGAGGTATCCGATGCGAAAAAGCTACGTCCTGGCTCAAGGATGAAGGATTTGAAGAGGTATTTCACCTGAAAGGCGGCATCCTCAATTACCTGGACAAAGTGGAAACGGATGCGTCCCTCTGGGATGGAGAATGCTTTGTTTTTGATGGTCGCGTTACCGTGGATCATGATCTTCAGCGGGGACACTACGATATGTGCCACGCATGCCGTATGCCTATTTCGGAGGAAGACATGGCCTCCTCACACTACGAAGCCGGTGTCAGTTGCCCGTATTGCCACGATAGCCTCACCGAAGAGGATCGTGCACGCATGAAAGAGCGCCAGCATCAGATTGAGCTGGCTCGTGAGCGCGGTGAAAATCATCTGGGTGACGACCTTCCAGGTCTTCAGGAACAGCGTCGTCGTCTGAAGATGGCCCGTAAGGAAGCCCAGCGTCAGCGCATGAGCTGACCAAGGGCATTCACATCAGTTACCCTCGGGCGCTGGAGGGGTGATCATGATGTGAGCACGCCAGTCACCAGGCAACATGAGCCACGGAGCGCCCGGACCTGCCGGCTGCGTCGGCAACCCGGTTGTCGCTGCTGTCGCGAACGGTGTGTAGATCACGTATCGTAAGCGGGACGCCATCACTTCGCCAGATTCTGCGTCGTAGTAGGCTTCGTCACCATAGCGGATGTAAAGAGTTGAAGGGCCTTCCGTGAAAGAAAGGGTCCCCGCCTCAATCTCTTCTCCACGGGCGGTCACCGTTTCCGATCCTGTCATTCCTTCGGCACGTAGCTCGCGACCGCGAGCCATGTAGGCTTCCAATTCGCTGTGGTAGCAAACCACCTCAAATCCTTCGGCACCAGGATTATCTGCCACACAGGTCAACCCGTTGTCACCGTCTCTCACAAGGCGATACATGCCTTGATCATCGTAGGCCAGGACGCGGGCATCTTCTTTGAGTTCGTCCGGTGCGGCAGCCAGCGCCTGATTGACAAGATGGGTATCGGATGACGACTGAGCGCATGCCCCGTTGGTGAAAACCATGGCGGCACAGCAGAGCAGAAATGGGAGACGATTCATGATGGTCCTGATACTGGATGTGACTGGAGTTCCAAGGTACATCGATTCGATCGGCTGCGAAAGCACACAAAACGGGAAGCTGTGGCACTTGTCGAACGAGAGCGCGTACGCCAACAGGCTTATTCCTGTCTTGAAGTCCCTTTTTTGATCGATACGACCATGAAGTGTGCCATCCTGGGTCCAGGCGGTATTGCAGACGACCAACATGCGCCAGCCATTACGGCTCACCCTTCCGCCATCAACTGGTCGGTCCTGAGCCGGTCCGAGGATCGAGGTCGCGCTTTCGCCGACCGTCACCAGTTGCAGAGTCCCACACCTGTCTACACGTCGCTCGATTCATTGCTTGCGGATCCAGAACTGGAAGGCGTCATCATCGCGACACCAGACCGGTTCCACGAGGAACAAGCCATTGCAGCCGCACGAGCAGGAAAACACATCCTGCTTGAAAAGCCGATGGCAACCAGTTCCGATGCGTGTGACCGCATGATACGAGCATGTGAGGCACATGAAGTCGTGCTGGCCATGGCCTACCACCATCGCTGGCACGATGGCCACCGCAAACTGCAACACCAGATTGGACAGGGTCTTCTCGGTCGTCTTCGTCACATGCGGGTCCACTGGACCTTCAAGGCTCCCGACGGTGGAAATTGGCGCTCCCATCCAGAAACTGGTCGATGGTGGGCTCTGGCTGCAAATGGTACACACTGCCTGGACTTGATACGATGGTTTTTCCTTCCCACTGAAGGCGAGATCACGCACGTAGCCAGCATCATCAGTCGGGCTAAATTCGACTCTCCACACGATGAATCAGCCGTCGTTGCCCTGCAGTTTGAGTCCGGAGCCACTGCGGAAATCTGTGTTTCCGTTCAGTTTGAATCCAGCCCACGCGTTGAGATCTATGGAGATGACGGGTGGGTACGGATGGAAAACACGCTGGGCCGTCACGGTGCTGGTTCTATTATCCACAACGGCCAGTCCGTGTCCTTTGAACCAAGGAATCCCTTTCTTGGGGAGCTGGACGATTGGATTCGGGCTGCAAAAGAAGGTCGGTCCCCTGAGGTTTCAGGCGAGGAAGGCCGAAAGAATGTAGACTGGCTACTGAAGGCCATCAAGGCCTCGGGTGCGGACCGTTACGCCTAATGGGTGCTCCAATCGGTTTTCGTCAGACATACCATAGAGGATGATCGTCGAACACCAGAAGTAACCTGGTTTCACTTTCCTTCCGCAGCTACCGTTTACGATGCGTATTCAAGACGTACCTTGCAGTGTCTGTACGTCCATTCATTTCCGACTTCACGTCGCGACCATGATGAAATCAGTTATTCCCGCCCTGTTTCTGGCCTTGCTTCTGATTCAACCTGCAAGCGCTCAGGATGCCATGTCCACCGATCGCCCGGATTTTACAGAGTCCCCATTGACGGTTGGAAAAAACACGTTTCAGCTCGAGGCCGGTGCCACGATGCAAACTGTGGGAGATGCTTCCATGCTGAACTCAGGTGAGGGGCTGATTCGTTACGGCCTGAAGCCCCGGTTCGAACTCCGATTCGGTCTTCCTTCCCTGGTCTCTGGCGACGATATCGATCGGGGCTTGAGTGACATCAGTGTAGGCATCAAGTGGACGCTTGCTCAGCTGGATAATGGCGTGGACCTCGGCTTGCTGGCCGCGGCCAGCTTACCGACAGGAGATGAGATGTTCACCTCTGACGACGTCAATCCATCCGTGATTTTCATTGCCAGCAAGCCGGTGAACGACCGTGTTTCCATCGCCGGACAGGTTGCGGGCAACCTGATTAAAGCGGGCGACTCCTGGGATGCTGAATGGCAGGCTACGGCTGTGCTGGGTGCCTCCATCACAGATAAACTGGGCGGATTCCTGGAGTTCATGGGTGAATCTCCACCCGTTGGAGATAATCGCTGTACCATCCACACCGGACTGATCTACCCTGTCACGAAGGATTTCCAGCTCGATTTCCACGTGGGAACGGGTCTCAACGATGCGGCTGGAGATGAATTCTTTGGGCTTGGCTTGGCTGTCCGTCGTTGACCGGACCAGCCATCGATGTCCGTCGTTTTTGACCCCGCTTTTTGAACACAAGCCGCTTACCTTCTGCCTAAACCGCATTGCTTCGCAGCACTTGTGGGTCCCATTCTCCGAAAGAAGCCCCGCAACTCCATGTCGCGCCGCTACCCCGTTTTTTTCGCCGCCTTTCTGATTTTCGCAGTGGACGCATCGCCGATCGCCGCCCAGGAAGCCATCCCTCTATGGGACTACGTCGAGACGCTCCCGAACTCACCGGCAGGACGCTACGATGACATGACCTGGCTGGACCCTGACCGCGGATGGGTCGTGAATCTTGCCGGTGAAATTTGGCATACGGAAGATGGCGCGCAGTCCTGGACACGTCAGGCGGTAAAACCTCAGGCCCGATTCCGCGCCGTCGCCTGTCGGGATTACCCTTCGACTGCTTCTGGTAAAGAAGTGTGCTGGGCAGGAACGGTCATTCCAGCTGAGGCCGGAAACAGCTCAGGCATGTTGTGGGAAACGCGCGACGGGGGAGAACACTGGATTGATATCACGCATCGCATCAGTGGAACGGTTCCGTACGGCATCTGCGGGATGGTCACCTTGGGTGAGAAGGCATGGGCCGTCGGCGCGTACTACGGCGAACCGACCGTCTTGAGATCCGAGAACGGTGGTGAAACATGGGTCGGGACGCCCGTAGGTGGTCTTGCCGAAAATCTGATCGACGTTTATTTCAAGAACGAACTCGAGGGCTACGCCACAGGCGGTACCGACGGGTTGGGCTCAGGGACCACCGTTGTATTGCGCACCTTGGACGGCGGCATTACATGGGAGCGTGTTTTCGTTTCCACGTTGACGGATGGGGCCCAAGCGGAATGGGGCTGGAAGATCTCCTTTCCTACCGAGGACGTCGGTTACATATCGGTCGAGTACAATAGTTCAAGCACTCCCGTCGCCAAAGTCCTGAAGACGGTAGACGGTGGCGCCACCTGGAGCGAAGTGTATATCCCAGGCAGCAGGGCGAGTGCCGGCATGCAAGGAATCGGCTTCATTTCGCCGGACGTCGGATGGGTATCCGGTCGCGGCGTCACATCGGTCACAGCGGATGGCGGAGACACATGGACCCAGCTGGCTTCCTACAATCCCGGTACCGGTAATGGTCAAATGGACGGCGCGATGAACCGTTTCTTCGTTGTGAACGATTCCTTGGCCTACGGCGTGGGCCTGAGACTTTACAAGCTTACAACGCAATCCGCTACCAGCACCTCGCTTGAAGCAACGCCGCTACCCGAGGCTTTCACTCTCGACAACCCTTACCCCAATCCGTTTTCTGAACAGGCTCGCCTTCCCTACTCGTTGGAGCGGGCTTCCATGGTTCATTTCAAAGTCATTGACATGCTTGGCCGCGAGCACCGCGCCTTCCCAAGTCAATATCTCCAGGCGGGGTCCTACGAGTTGGTTTGGGACGGAAGAAATGAAGCTGGTGTCCGCGTAGCTGCAGGCGGATACATCTTTCTTGTCGATATTGGAGAATCGATTGAAACGAAGCGCGTCGTCTTCGTCAAGTAACGACCAGCGACCGCCTCTCCACTTTGTCCGCGACATCATGGGAAAACCCATCATCCACTTTGAAGTGGCCGGTACCGACGGCCCCGAACTGGAATCCTTTTACCGCAGCCTATTTGACTGGAAGATTGATCATCAAGGCGAAGGCGACATGCAATACGGATTCATCAGCAATGGATCTGCAGGGCCCATAGGAGGAGGAATTCGCCATGAACCGACGGGAGAGGCCGAAGTCGTGTTTTATGTTGAAGTCGAGGACCTTTCCGATGCCATCAAGCAAGCCCAAGCCCTCGGGGGCTCGGTTCGCATAGAACCAATCGATACCGGTGATGTGACCTTTGGCATGATTCGCGATCCTCAAGGAAACTCAATCGGTTTGATTCAACGACCTGATCAACTCTCGGAAGAAGATGAATAATAATCCCGTCGTAGTCCTTGGCTGTGGCCTTGTCGGAAGTGCCATCGTTAAAGATTTCGCGCTGGTAGAAAACCGGCATGTCGTGGCTGTCGATATTTCCCGCGAGAACCTGGATGCGCTCCCGGAATCCGATCGCATTACAGTTCGCCTCGAAGATGTCTCCCAACCGGGCAAGGTCGCTGAACTGGTCGCTGATGCGGCGCTCGTTATCTGTGCCGTACCGGGATTCATGGGGTATGAAACGCTTCGAAAGATCATCGAAGCGGGAAAACACGTGGTTGATATCTCCTTCTTTCCCGAGGACGCCATGGATCTGAATGACCTGGCGAGAGAGAAAGGGGTCACCGCAGTTGTTGATTGCGGTGTTGCTCCGGGTCTGTGCAATATCCAGGCTGGTTGGGTCCAAGAGCGCATGGAAAGTGTACAGTCCTATCTGTGCATGGTCGGTGGTCTTCCAACCGTACGTGTGCAGCCTTTCGAGTACCGTGCTGTCTTCTCACCCATTGACGTGATTGAAGAGTACACGCGCCCGGCTCGCTATGTGGAGCATGGCAAGGTGGTTGTCCGTCCAGCTCTAACAGACATCGAGCCAATCGTTTTGCCTGGCGCCGGATCGCTGGAAGCATTCAATACTGACGGCCTTCGGTCGCTCATCCACACATTGGATGCTCCATTCAAGAAGGAAAAGACGCTTCGCTACCCGGGTCATGCTGCCCTCATGCGCACCTTTCGTGATACCGGACTGTTCAGTGAAGAGGCGGTCTCTACGAAGTCGGGAGATGTCCGGCCCATCGATGTGACAAGTCGTCTGCTCTTCGATGCGTGGAAAATGACAAAAGAGGATCGGGATTTAACCGTAATGCGGGTGGAAATGGAAGGTGTTGAAGCGGGAGAGCAGGTTCGGTATACCTTCGACTTGCTTGATTTCTATGACGAAGAGACGGATATCCATTCCATGGCTCGAACCACAGGTTATACATGCACGGTAGTCTCTACGCTTCTGCTCGATGGGCATTTCGAACGTCCGGGAATCAATCCACCGGAATTCATTGGTGCGACGGCTGGCTGCTACGAGAAAGTTCTGGAGGGCTATGCAACGCGTCAGATCAGGGTTGATGTTGTTCGCGAGGTGATAACCTGATTCCTCCTTCTTGAGACTTTCAGGAGCCTTTGGGAAGGATCTTTCATTTTTTTGAGTATGACTCGAAGGGGTGTGACATTTCGATGTCACACCCCTTGCTGTATCATGCAATCAAGAGTTACGCAATCCATCCTGACGGGTCAGAATTATGACCCAGATTCACTCAAGAAGCCGGACCCGAGCGCTGCCAAAGACCATGAAAACCTCAAAGCACACTGTCTCCTCACCCATCCCTGTCGCATCGCCCCAGCCACTGTCGCGCAGAAAGGCGCTGGCAACTCCTGGCATGCTGAGTGCACATATCCTGGCAGGCATGAAAAAGCACGGATTCTATCTCAATATTGCCGGCCTCCGCCCCGAACTCATCTCGTCGAACGAGGCAATCCGCATACCTCTGGATGCGCTGCCTTTCTCTCAGCTCCAGGCCGTCAAGAACCTCGCCCATGACCAGTATGTGCGGGCCATGCTCAGTGGTGATCTGGAAATGGAGACGCACCGGGCAACCTTGAATTTCATCAGCCGCCAGCTTCAAAAAGCCGCACAGGCTCCCGTCACGGCATCGGTAGCCGAGAGTCGTGGCCCCCGCCGTCCCAATCGTTCTGCAAGTCGACAGAATGAGACCTCCGCAGCTTCCAAAGCAGCCTCCAAGGCAGCCTAACGCTACGAAAGGCAGGTCACTCGGGTCATCCCTCGAGATCCAATCGAAGTTGTTCGGGTGGAAGCCCGTCGGCAAGAGATCTAAGGTGGGAAAGGGAGATTCCCAGCAGCCGCACAGGTTTGTCTGGAGGACTTGGAGCGTGGTGTAAAAGGAGGTCTACTACCTCCAGAATATCCTCCCGGTCATGAATGAGATGCGAGGTACTTGTCTGGCGCGTCGAAATCTGAAAATCAGACGTTTTGATTTTGAGTGTAACCGTCTGTCCCGCCAATTGAGCGTTTTGGAGCCGCTCCGAGACCTTATCTGCTATGCCGGATAGTCGCTCCATCATGGCCTTCGGGTCAGTCAGGTTGGCATCGAACGTACGTTCAGCGCCGAGCGACTTACGGCCGCGATGCATGCGGACCGGACGGTCATCTTGTCCTCTGCTGACACGGAAATAATAGCGACCTGCTTTGCCGAAGCGCTGCACAAGCTCATCTTCGTCAATCTGCCTAAGGTCGGCACCCGTTCGAATTCCCTGCTCGTGCATGCGCCTCGCCGTCACCGGCCCAACGCCGTGGAATTTCTCTACCGGCAAGGAAGCAATAAAGGCCAGAGCATCCCGTGGACGTATCACTGTGAGGCCATCCGGTTTGTTGTGATCGGACCCCACCTTGGCCAGAAACTTGTTGAACGACACGCCTGCCGAAGCCGTCAGGCTTACCTCTTCTTTGATGGCGCGCCGAATTCGGCGCGCCATTTCCGTAGCAGAAAGACCAACCTGAATTGGCGAGGTGACATCCAAGTAGGCCTCATCCAGGGATAACGGCTCCAACGTTTCCGTGAACCGGAGGAAAATATCCCGAATCTGCCGTGAGACGGTTCGATATACCTCGAATCGAGCTGGAACGAAGATGAGGCCCGGACACTTTCTTGCGGCAATAGCTGATGGCATGGCCGAGTGAACGCCGAATTGACGAGCCTCATAGGAAGCAGCCGAAACCACGCCCCGTTTGGAAGATCCCCCGACAGCGACTGGACGCCCTCTCAGTTCAGGAAAGTCGCGCTGCTCGACGGACGCATAAAACGCGTCCATATCTACATGGATGATTTTGCGTAGGTGGGCCATGCTCTCGTCGTGATTCCCCCCTTTATCGCATTTCAATGGGTAGAGGATCCAAGCACGCCTCACGCTCTCAAAAACACGCTTCACGCCAGAAAAAAGTCACCGCTTGAGACATCATCGCACATATCCCGGTAGCCTGATTCCGGTCTTGGTGCTCGGATGGGGATGTTCACCCACGATTGCGCCTTTTTCCAGCCGGGCCTACGAACTGGCGGTCGACCTGAAAGTGGATGCATTACGAACCATCCAACGGGCAGAAGATCCGTTTTCGCAACACGCCAACCGTGTCGAATCCTTGCAGACACGCCTGTTGAAAGCCGTGGAATATGCGCGGGGGCGTCCGAACAATTCCATCACTACCCGTCAGTGGGAAATCATGACGGATCCCGGTGGATATATGGTAGGAGGATTCCTCCAACGATGGGAGTAGGAGGACTCCTTGACGTGGGGCTTCATACGGGAAGCGTCCATTCAGATTGAAGCAGGATTCGATGCCATCATCGGTCTTGAAAGCGGAAAGGTGGGATCAAGCCAATGATCAACAGACCATGATTAACCGGGACCGTGATGATCAGGAGCATCACATTTCCAGAACCCGAATCCGAGATGCCAGAGCCATTCGTCGATACCTTAGTGAATGAAATCCGATACCAGCTGGAGGCTACATTGCCTCGACTCTCGGACCGGCTGCTTCCTGCAGGCGCTTCGTTAATTAGAGATTCCGCGGTTCAATTGGAATCATGGGCGAGCCAAGCAGCATCTGGAGAACTGACCGAATCAGACGTCCGTTGGCTGGTACGATCAAAACTCGATCTTCGCCGACTTGAGGCGCTGAGGGTAGCGGGGTTGACTCAGGTTGAAGTGGATCTTTTCCGACAGGCAATCACGAGAACAGTCATTGGCATGCTGGTTGGACGTTTGGCCGCTTGAAATCAAGCGGATATCGCCGTGGTAGTCAGAACCTGGAAGGTGAATCAGAGTACCTGAAAACACGGTTGCGATGCGTGCATATCGACGCTATGTTGACCGACCCCGAGCTCTGAATTCCCGTGCATTTCCGGTTCTCCCATGTCTGAGTCGACCTATCTGGTCACGGCCCGCAAGTACAGACCTCTCCTTTTCAAGGAGGTCGTTGCGCAGGAACACGTTACGGAGACACTCAAGAATGCCATCCGGCTGGACCGTCTCGCTCACGCCTACCTTTTCACAGGTCCCAGAGGCGTTGGAAAAACCACGGCGGCCCGAATCCTTGCGAAGGCCATCAATTGCACGACTCCTATTGAAGATCGAGAAGATCGGTCCGAACCGTGCAGGCAATGTGTCTCCTGCCAGTCGTTCGAGGAAGGACGCAACCTGAACATCATTGAAATCGACGCAGCCTCAAACAACAAAGTCGACGACATTCGGGAGCTTCGGGATACGGTGCGGATTCCCCCGCAGAACAATCGCATGAAGGTCTACATCGTGGACGAGGTCCACATGCTGACCACATCGGCCTTCAACGCCTTGCTGAAAACGCTGGAAGAGCCGCCACCCCATGCGATGTTCATTTTCGCGACGACCGAGCCCCACAAGGTCCTTCCAACCATTCAGTCCCGCTGTCAGCGATTCGATTTCCGACGCATTTCGGTTCAGGAAACCATTGAACGACTGCGCCTGGTCTGTCACGAAGAATCCATAGCCGCAGACGATGCATCGCTGATGTTGATTGCACGCAAGGGCGACGGCGCTTTGCGTGATGCCCTCTCGGTTTTCGACCAGGCCGTTTCGCTGTGTGGAACAGATATCCAGCACGAAGCCCTGATCAAAGCGCTGGGGGTCGTGGACACCGATCTGTATTTCTCCGTCACGGACGCCGTCCTTGACCGCGATTCATCGGTGATGCTCCATATCGTGGATCGCATCGTGCGGGCGGGCTATGACTTGCAGGAATTTGTCGACGGAATGGCCGAGCACTTGCGCAATTTCCTGGTGGCAAGCACGGTCGACGACCCTCGACTTATTGAAGCTACCGAAGCCGATCGGAAGCGAATTGCTGAACATGCCGCCCGTTTTTCCCAGTCCTTATTGTTGTCTCTGGTTCACATTGTCGGGACGCTTTCCTCTCAGCTTCGCACCTCTCGTCAGCCACGTTTGACCCTGGAGATGGGTCTGCTCCGCATGTCTTCCCTGCCTGACGCCGTTGACGTGAAGGCTGCGCTGGACACCTTGGATCGCCTTGAAAAGATGGCCACCACGGGTGAAGTGAAGATCATCGAAGAACGCGTGGTCCGTAAGCAAGTGCAGTCCTTACCTGAAACACCCAGCGTGACGGGTACCTCTCCCTCAGCAGCGACTCCTTTGCCAGCTCCAGTTTCAGCCCCGGCTCCACGTGCAGCTCAGTCTGCCGCCAAGCCGGCTGACCACGAGGATCCGGCCGATGATCCGCCCGCATCAGAAGACGTGCCAACGACGGCGGCACCCCCGCCCTCGCCTCCACACCCTGCAGAGCCGACACCTGTTCCGACCCCAAGCCCTTCGGGCGACCCATCACCAGTACACCAGCCAGATCCTGGACCGTCTCTGTTTGGTGAAGCGCCGGCTATTCGGAAACTACGTCCTCGTAAAGAGGAGCCTTCGAACGTCCTCGTACAAGATGAGGACGTGTTGGTAATGGAGCCGGAAGAAGACGAATCGCTCATTTCCACGCCGGCTGAATTACAGGAATTCCAACGCGTATGGGACGAGATCGTTGAGGAAGTCATGGCCAAGGAGAAGCAACTCGGGTCATTCCTTCGTCATGCACGGCTTACCGCTTTTGAAGCGAAAACACTCCTGGTTTCTGTCCCGGACGAATTCCATGCCAAGGCCCTTCGAAATGAGCGAGCCAAGCTGGCTCATCGTCTGACGGAAGGCACCAATCAGCATGTTGAGCGGATAGGGTTCAAAGTAGAGGCTCCTTCAAATTCCGATCCCGATCTGGCCGACGATGAGTTGAACGCGAAAGAAACCCTGGAAATGTTGTGTGAAGAGAATCCCGCCGTTCGCGCGCTTGTGGAGCGTTTCGGCGGAGAGATCGTATGGTGACAAGACTGGCTGGCAACCAAGAGGTTGTGCTGGCATGATTACGGCTTCAAGGGTTGGCTGCTTCGGTTCCAACCACCACTCGAATACGACCCAATAGACAACGAAGATGACTGACGGAATGAACATGGCCGATATGTTTGGCAAGATTGCCGACATGCAGAAGAAGATGGCCGAAACCCAGGAGAATCTCGGAGGCAAAACGGTCACCGCAGAAGCCGGTGGCGGGATGGTCAAAGTGACCGCAAACGGTTTGCAGCGTGTAAAGTCTATCTCCATCGAGAAGGAAGTCATCGACCCAGACGATATCGAACTACTGGAAGACCTTGTGATGGCTGGGGTAAACAAAGCCCTTGAAGAGGCTTCTGGATTGGCCAAACAGGAAATGGCCAAAGCTGCCGGCGGTCTTATACCTCCTGGGACCGACCTGAGCCAATTCGGCCTCTGATGCAGTTCTCCTCTGAATCGGTTGAAACCCTGGTCGAGCAGTTTGCGACCCTCCCCGGAATCGGTCGCAAAACGGCGCGTCGACTCGCAGCCTTCATCTTGAAGCAGCCGCGCTCGTCGGTCGAAGAGATGGCCGCCGCCTTGATCGCTGTCAAGGACAAGGTGCTGTTCTGCTCAATCTGCTTCAACGTGGCCGATCACGACCCGTGTCCGGTGTGCACCTCTGACCGACGCAACCAGCAAACGGTCTGCGTGGTGGAAGAGCCCAGTGATTTGATGGCCATTGAACGGACGGGTGGGTACTCCGGTGCTTACCACGTGCTCGGTGGGGCCATCTCCCCACTTGACGGCATCGGCCCTGAAGACCTCCGCATAAAAGAGCTGGTTGCGCGTGTCGCCGCACCCTCGGACCGCCCCGCGGTTGAAGAGATCATTCTTGCGGTGAACCCATCCGTCGAAGGGGATACAACAGCCTATTATATCACACAATTACTGGCCCCATTTGATGTCCGGGTTACCCGCCTGGCGCGCGGGATTCCAATCGGAAGCGACCTGGAGTTCACGGATGAAGCCACATTGACGCGCGCGCTCGAAGCACGCGAAACGGTGTAGGCAAACCATGTCCGCTCACCAGGAAAGCCGCCGGCGATTCAGACTGGTATCGCATACAGCCGGTGCTGCCACCACGGGAATTCTTTCGCCTCGAGCGGGATGGGGGGTCGCTGCGTTCAGCCTCCTGGTCCTGCTGGGCTACGTGCTTTGGCCGATGCTTCGCGTCTTCACGACAGGGCTTGATGCAGCCATCCTGTCTGATATTTTCCGCTCTCTGGATTCGGCCAACGCACGCGCGTTGTTCAACTCCGTTTGGATATCGGTCTGGACCGTAGTCGGAGCCGGTGTGCTCGGCACATCGATGGCCTGGCTTCTGTTTCGTTATGATTTCCCGCTGAAGCGATCCTTGACTGCGCTGGCTGCGCTTCCACTGGCCTTGCCGCCACTGGTTGGCGTGTTGGCTTTCCTCTTCCTTTACGGCGAGAGCGGCATTCTGCCTCGAGGCATACAGACCGTACTGGATCTGGAGGAGGTCCCGTTTTCTTTTTCAGGACTGTGGGCCGTTTGGCTGGTCCATGTCTACTCGATGTATGTCTTCTTCTACCTGTTCTGTTCTGCCTCCCTGAAAACAGTAGATCAGAGCCTGCTTGAAGCAGCAGCTGACATGGGAGCCAGCGCGTGGCGCTCATTCCGTACGGTCATTCTGCCTCATTTGCGACCGTCCATGGTCAGTGCATCGTTGCTGGTATTCATGATTTCGATGGCGTCATTCACGGCACCGCTGCTGTTCGCCGGGACGGAGAATTTCCTGACGCTCCAGATCTACAACTACAAGATGAACGGCAATCTGGAGTACTCCGCGGCCGTTTCGGTAGTCCTGACCGTGATCTGCCTGGTATTCCTGCTGTTAATTGAAATGGAGCGTCGAACGGGACGCGTATCGACAGCGTCCAAGGGTTCAGCGCCGGCTCCCAGCCCGGTCACGTCAGGCCCAACCCGTATAGTGGCTTTGCTGGGAGCCGGCGCCATCATCGTCTTTCTCGCTCTTCCAGTACTGACGGTTATCCTGATTTCGTTCGTTAAAGAGGGAAGCTGGACCTATCAGGTGCTACCACAGGCCTACACCCTGGACAACTACCTGGACTTGCTCAGGCAGCCAGATGTGGCCAAACCAATCCTCAATTCGCTACAGATGGCGACAATGGCCTCTGTCGCAAACGTGCTTTTCGGCGTGATGGTGGCTCTGCTCATTGTGAAGGGACGTGTTCGTGGCCGTGGCCTGATACGGTTGCTTTCAGTGCTACCGTTCGCCATTCCCGGAACCGTCATTGCCATCAACCTCATCATCACCTTCAGCGAGCCCACAGCCCTGTCAGGCGGTGCCATTCTGGTTGGGACCTTCTGGTTGCTCCCACTGGCCTATTTCATCCGGCACATTCCCCTGGTGGTTCGCTCGACCATAGCTGCCCTGGAGACCTACGACGATCGGCTGACTGATGCCTCGATTGACTTGGGAGCGTCACGTTGGCGCACATTCCGGCAGGTCATGCTTCCGTCCATCCTGCCCGGCATTCTGGCTGGCAGCCTGCTGACTTTCGTGACAGCACTGGGCGAATTCGTCTCGTCCATCCTGCTATACGTGTTTGACAACCGCCCTATTTCGGTTGAAATCCTGTCCCAGCTCCGCCTTTACGATTTCGGAGCTGCTGCCGCCTATTCGGTCTTCTTGATGATCCTGATCGGCATTGCAACCTGGCTCACCGGACGGTACTCAGGCGACCGCGCGGGCGCCCTTTCCATCTAGGAATCCCGTACGCCCTCCGTCCGGCGCTCAAACGTCCGAGGTCATGATGAATGTGGGGCGCTGTGCGAAGGAATGGTAGTAAGGCCGGAAGCGATCCACGTTGTAATACTTGGATACATCAACCACTTTCTTGGTACCGACAACGACATCCAACGGCACGTTGTCGTACGTACCGTTCCTGACGCTGACCAGACGGCCATTGGATCTGGTCAGGATCAGATCCAGTGCCAGGTTGCCAAATGCCATCGGAACGATCGAGTCCAGGGCGTCCGGGTCTCCGCATCGTACGAGATATCCCAATCGCTGATTGACCACGTTGATGCGCTTGCCGCTGTTGTATTTGGGCGAGAGACGCTTCAGATCGGCCGCGACCTTGTCCCCGATTCCGCCCAACTTTTTGTGCCCGTACTGATCGGCTTCTTCTCCTTCAAATGACATGCCATCGTGGTGCGCCATGGTCGCACCTTCAGAGACCAATACCACCGCATACTTACTGGGGTGACGATTGCGGTCATAGGTAAGGATTTCGGTCAAATGCTCCGGATCAAACGGGTATTCGGGAATCACACATCGATCTGCGGCACCGGCCATGGTGGGCAGCAGCGCGGAGAAACCCGCATAGCGGCCGAAAACCTCAATAACCAGGAAGCGCTCGTGAGAGCCAGCCGACGTCCGAAGTGTGTGAGCCAATTCGATGGTTCGGGTCACACAGGTACCGAAACCGATACAGTAGTCTGTTCCGGGTACATCATTGTCCATCGTTTTCGGAATGGCAATGACCTTGACGCCTTCCTTATACAGACGATGGCCGTAGCTGAGAGTGTCGTCGCCTCCAATCGGAATCAAGTAGTCCAACCCGATGAACTCGATATTCTTCAGGATGTCCGGCGTCATGTCATTGATTTCATCCGAGTACGTCTCCTTCAAATGCTCAGGTACCATGGCCTTCGGAAGATGACTGGGACGCGTGCGCGACGAATGCAGAAATGTACCTCCTGTACGTCCTGCACGGTTGACTACGTCTTCCGTCAGTACCAGGAAACAATGACTATTGTCTGCTTCCGGATCGGGTACGATTTCAACGAGACCCGCCCAGCCCCGACGTATGCCGATCACGCGATATCCCTCACGTATGGCGCGAATAGTCACGGCGCGAATGGCCGGGTTGAGACCGGGAACGTCGCCGCCACCCGTTAGAATGCCAATGGTACCTTTGTAGGAAGTCATGTGTGTTGTACTCAGGATGAATGTGCCGAGCGGACGCGACGAAGCCGTCCGAAGAAATCAAAACGCCCGGGTCACAGACCCGAAGGACGACGGAAATAAAGGCAGGAACAGGGTCAGGTCAACCGGTAATTCCCGACGTGCTCGTGGGGATTGCCCGGCAGCGGCGTCACAATCCATCTTGAAGACTCATTATCCGGCATCCTTCGCCTGGAATCATTGAATCAATAAGGTTCAATCGCCAAAGGCATGTAGGGTATCCCCATTCAAGCTGGCACCAGCTGGAGAGGCCAGATGCAGGAAGTGCTCCACCAGATCGTTGGCTGTCACCCCTTTGCCTTCATCACCATCGAACAGAATCATGGAGGGAGCGACGGCATGCGCCGTCAATCCGGTTCCTGCATACTCTGCTCCAATGGCTTCGACCAATCGCTTCACACCTGCTTTTGAGGCTGAATACGCCGCTTGCTGGGCAGTACCTCGAACGCTCCCTTGCTGTGAGCAGATGCCAATCAGGGTCCCTCCGGTTTCTTTCATCATGCGGACTCCTTCGCGGAAAATCAGAAAGGAACTCGTGAGGTTGACGTCCATCATCGTTTGCCAGGCATCAAGCTCCGTTTCAGCGAAAGGCTGCATGGCCCACATACCCACGGTATGAATGATCACCGAGGGCGTGCCGTAAGAAGTTCGTATCTCTTCAAATACCCGGGTGACCGAATCTTCGCTTGTAGCATCAACAGCCAAGACGGGGGTTGCATCCTGAGCGCCACTCGACCGATCCAGGCCGACTACGCGATACCCGGCTTGCAGAAATCCCTCAACGGCTACCGAACCAAGTCGGCCTGAAGCACCGGTAATAACAGCCAAAGGTGCAGATTCGGTCATGAGTCAGCTTGAGATGTATGATCGTAGAGAACTTTCCAGCCTTCTGTGCCGTGGTGCATCAGCAACGTGTACCGCCCACCTATGTCGGCATACGCTCCACCACGTTTGAGATGCCATGAGCCAAAGACAGTGGCCCATTCCTCAGAATGTACATCAATGGCCAGATCACTGAACGTCAACTGGCCCATGGCACCGCGATCTGGATAGGTGGTGTAGTATCGGTCGAGTGCCGCATCCCAGCCATAGCGTACCGTGGCTCCAGACGTGAATCTTAGCGTGTCGGATTTGACATAGTCGTCCATGAAAGCTTCAATATCTCCTGCATTCCAGGCGTCTTGCTGACGCATCAGGACCTCTTGAATAGCCGTGCGTTCAGCTGCCACATTCAAAGCGATTGTTTCGCCGTCGCCCGTTTCACACCCCGCCAACGTCAATCCAATCATTATCACGACCAGAATGGAACGAAAAATGCCCTTCATTTCGTTGGGTACCATAGTATGCTGCATCATATATCCAGTATCGTAGTTACACGGCATTTCCGCATGACCTTTTCGCCTCGCCGAAGGGAGACGCGGTTATCAATGGATGCCACCTGACAAGGTAGTAGAAAGACGCGAATAGGGAGAACCTATCGGCTCCTGCTGCATAGGCCCTCCCCCGGTCAGATACGACCCGTTTTCCCCGCAAAAAACAGCCCTCGCCGTCCTATACGCCTCATCGTTACGAATTCGAAAGTCGAACCTCGTGAATCCGTCCTGAGAGGGCGTATTTGCGACTGAGCCACAAGGAACGGTCCCGTCACTGTTTTGCGTCACGAACCGGAAAGGTCAACGGATATCCGCTTGGAAGAGCATGCCCCTTCCAGCCTGCAAAAGTGGTTTGCAGGTATTGTCGCACTGTTTGTGGTGTCGATGGTGTGGGTGAGCTCCGCAGCGACGGATCCTGAATTTGAATCTTGGAGAAGTCTGTCAGGCTATATCGCGCTGGCAGATACCGATTCCGTTGAGGCAGACTTGAGCGGCCTCGATACGCTGGAAGTGGACAGTCTGCTGGTCGATACCTTGTTCGTTCCCGATTCTGCCCTCGTCTGGGACTATATCCCCGCGTTTTCGCGCGATGCATGGAGTGCCAGTGTCACCCCTCGCGACCGCCTGGTCATGTCTCCGTCTCTCGGCCGCTGGTGGAAAAATGAAATCGAGTTCGACACCCTGGCCACAACCTATCTCGTCCGGGAAAAGGTTGGGGATTGGGATGCGCGTTATCCGGTTCAACTGAATTTCGACGACTACCGAGCCGCTCGCCTTGGCCAGGATCTGGATGAAAACTGGCGCGAACTCATTATCCAACGAGAACGGCAGGACGAACAGCGACGACGCGGTGGCCTCGGATTCAATATCGTCGTCCCCGGTGGACGCCAAAGCGCATTCCGAACCATCTTCGGAGCGAACGAGGTGGATCTTCGCGTCAATGGAACGGCTGATATTCACGCCGGCTTTGACTATCGAAAGAGCGATCAGCAGGTGTCAATTTCCGGAAAGCCATCCCAGCTCGACCCTGAGTTCAAGCAAGACCTGAGTCTTGGGATCACCGGAACGATTGGCGACAAATTGCGCATCAATGTCAATTATGACTCGCGAAACCAGTTTGATTTCCAGAACCAGCTCAAGCTTGAGTACACCGGATATGAAGACGAGATCATCCAGAAGATCGAAGCCGGTAACGTATTCCTGCAGACACCGTCTTCCTTGATTCGTGGCGGGCAGAGCCTGTTCGGGATAAAGAGCGAGTTTCAACTGGGCGGTATTCGCCTCACGACGGTCATGTCCCAGCAAGAGGGACAGTCCAACAGTCTGAATATCGAAGGCGGATCTGAGCAGACTGAATTCGATCTGCGTCCAACGGACTACGACGAAGCGACACACTTCTTCCTCGGCTACTATTTCCGAAATCGATTCGAGGAGGCTCTTTCCGATCCACCCAACATCCGGGTTGCCAACGGCTTTGAGCGCATCACGGAGATCGAGGTGTGGAAATTGATGCCGACGCGCCCGGAAGAAGAAAACGTGCGCCAGGTCGTCGCCATGGTGGACCTCGGGGAGTCCCAGGACATCTTGGCGCAGTCCAACCAGTACAACCAGGAACGCCTCCCTGCCAATGATATCGACCAGTATGACGACGCCGAGGGCGGCGAGGTTGACCTCGAACTCCGGGACGGAAATGCCGCGCCCGGTTCTTATCTGGAAACCGTCAAGGATCTCTCCTCCTCCGATTTCCAGGTCGGAAAGTTCAAGCGCCTGGAACGGGGGCGGGATTATGACGTGGACGAGGTTCTCGGCTACCTCTCGATGAACCAACGCATTCAAGAAAGCGAGGCTCTCGCCGTCGCTTTCCGATTCCGAGCGGCGGGGCGGACGTTTCAAGTCGGTGACTTCTCGACGGATACGGGTGGTTCCGATGGGGGCCAGAACGAGGACAAGATTGTTCTCAAGCTGATTCGTCCGGTACAGTTGCGCCAGCCGGCACCTGAGGCCGATTTCAATCCGGCCGCATGGTATTTGGAGATGCGCAATATCTATAGTTTGCCTGGACGCAGCATCCAGCCGAACGAGTTCGACCTGCAGGTCTTTTATGAGCCCCCAGGTAAAACAGCCTCCAAGACCCTTCCCGGGGTCGGAGGAACGAGCACCATTCTTCAGCTGACCGGACTGGACCGGGTGAATGAAGACCAGGCGCTGGTGGCTGATGACCAGTTCGACTTTCTGGTCAACTACACCATTTTGCCAGGCGAAGGAAGTCTCATATTTCCTTATCTGGAGCCCTTCGGAAGCCGGCTGACCAATGTAATCCTTTCAGGTGGCGGAACGCCCGATGCTCAAAACGGATTGCGGGAATTGTATGTCTTTGAGAAGCTGTATAGCCAGAAGAAGGCGAACGCACGTCGCGACAGCCAGCACGATGTGTATCGAATCCGTGGTTCCTACCGAGGATCGGTTCAATCTTCCTATGATCTGAACGCTTTTTCTGGAGTTGTCCAAGGATCAGTCCGCGTGACTTCCGGTGGGACGCCTCTCACGGAAGGCACTGACTTTGTGGTTGAATACTCGGGTACTGGTCTCGTCCAGATCATCAACCCGGCCTTCCTTACCCCCGGACGCGATATCGAGATCGAGTTCGAACAGAACAGCTTCTTCAATATCCAAAAGAAGACGCTGGTCGGGATGCGAGCTGATTACACGTTGGATGAACGTCTGTCGCTTGGCGCGACGGTCATGCGGATGAATCAGCAATCACCCATCGACAAATTCCGGATCGGGGAAGAACCGATTTCCAACACCATCTGGGGTATCGACGGGGCATTGAAGCTCGAACCTCGTTGGATGACGCGGGCCATTGATTTCGTTCCTCTTCTCCAAACGCGCGAACCCTCCAGCATCTCCTTGAGTGGCGAGTTCGCCCAATTGCGCCCCGGCAATACGCAGACGATTGCATTTGAACGCACGCGACGGGATCTGCAGGCTGCTGGCCGAGATTTTTCCCGTGATGAACTCGGAGGTACTTCCTACATCGATGACTTTGAGGGATTTGAAAATACCTTCACCATGATGCAGCCCGGCTCCTGGGGTCTGGCTTCGGCACCCGATTCAATCGGCGCTGTGGACCGCTTCGGCACTACTTTCGGGTTCCAATCCGACTCGCTGCGTACTAACTGGCGAGGCAACTTCGCGTGGTATCGTATCAACGCCAACATGCTGCGTGAAATACCGACCATCGCCTTCGATGCCGATGCCATCCGGATTTTCCGCATCGACGAGGTATTCCCGAACCGGGACACGCGAGCCGAGATCGACCCCACGCTCGAGACGTACGATATATACTTCAACCCGAACGAGCGAGGACCCTACAACTACACTCGCGACTTGAGGGGCTTTCTGGATAATCCCAAGTACGCCTGGGGCGGGATGACCCAGCGATTACCGGAAGGCTTCACCGACTTCAGCCTCAAGAACATCGATTTTGTCGAATTCGTCTTCCGCCCTTTCCCGGAAAACGCCCAAGGGGATGCCGGAGTCGATGCCAAGCTGCTCGTAGACCTGGGCTCCATCTCTGAGGACATTCTTCCGGATGAGAAGCTGAACAACGAGGATGGCCTTTCGACAGCAACCATCACCGAAGGAGGCATCTTGACCTGGGGGCGAAGTCCAACTGGCGCCCAGAACAGCGTGGTGGACATCGATGATGCGTCCCGTCGTACGGAAGATCTCGGCCTGGACGGTTTGGCCAGTGGTTCACTAGAGTATCCACCTTTTGCCACCGAAGAAATCCATTTTGCAGACTTTCTGAATAGTCTTGATCGAAATTCAAACGATCCGAGGTACCGCGCCGAGGTAGCCAAAGCTCTCGCAGATCCGTCTGGAGATGACTATCACTATTTTGGAAATAGTCAGTACTACGAGAATTCGGAGTTCTTCCCAGCTTCAGCCTCTTTCCAACAACATTTCAGTCGCTACTTCGCAGGGCATGAGCTGAATGCGTTCGAAACGCAGACCAAACTGGCGAACAACACGTCAGTCAAACGCGGTAATTCCCGATTCCCGGACTCGGAAGACCGCAACTTGAACTCCACGGTCGACACGGAGAACAGCTATTTCCAGTACGAAATCCCGCTCTCGAAGCGTGCACTGGACTCCTTGGCTGCGCCACAGCAGGTAGATGACTACATCGTTGGTGAGGTTGCTGACGCAGATGGAAATGGAACGGGATGGTACCAGGTGCGCATTCCGGTCCAACAGTATTCCCGTCGCGTAGGTGACATCCAGGATTTTTCCCTCATTGAATTCATCCGCCTTTGGACCACGGGGCACGAGGTGCCATTCACGGCCCGGTTCGCTTCGCTCGAGTTGGTGGGATCGCAATGGCAGAAGTCCGAAGCCATCACCTTGGAACGGGAGACACCATTCGACACGACGGGTACCGAAACGGTACTCACCATTTCAAGCATCAACAACGAAGAAAACGCGGAGACTTACCTGCCTCCAGTAGGCGCCGTAGTCAGTCAGTCCCGTCTCGCGTCAGGTCGCGTTCAGAATGCGCGAGAGCAGTCCCTTGTTATCCGTGCTGAGAACCTGGGCCCAGGCCAGCAGCGAGCCATTTTCAAGACGCAGAATTCCGGACTTGACCTGCTCAAGTATTCCAACCTGCGCATGTTTGTTCACGCCCACGGACAACTGGCTGACGGAACCGACTTGGCCTCATTGCCGCTGGAAGAAAGTCGTACGAAAGCCACCTTGTTCGTGCGCTTGGGGTCGAACGAGACCAATGATTACTACGAATACGAACAGCCGCTCACCCCCAGTTATGAGAATGCAGGCAACTCGGACGAATTGTGGCGGACGGCGGTTGATTATGATGGGGAATTCCGGGATCTCGGGTCGATGAACATCGAGTTGGGAGCGCTGAACCAGTTGAAAGTGGCACGTGATCGTGTTGCCTACCCCACCGATTCCACGTTCTGGAGTGTGACCAACGGGGAACTGACGACAGCGGATTCACCCGATGCTGCCGTATTTGCACCCCCGGGTACGCGTCTGGGTATCAGAGGGACGCCCTCTCTCGGCAAGGTCAACTCGGTCGTAATTGGTATCCGTAACCCGGCCGACTCCACGCTCTTCGGATCGGAATACATCCTCGAAGACATCACCATGTGGATCAACGAACTTCGGGTTGCCGGCTACGACTCCGAAAATGGTTGGGCCGCCCTGTCAAACATGGATATCAAGCTGGCTGATGTGGGAAGCATCAAAGCCAGTTTTCAGCGTCAAACGGACGGATTCGGTTCCCTCTCCTCAAGTCTCGGCGAGCGCGAGCAACTCAACATCAACAACTGGACCGTGACCACCGAGGTGAACGCAGACAAGCTGATCCCGGAACGCTTCGGATGGACGCTTCCCGTCAATATCCAGGTACAGTCCAACACAACCACTCCCCGCTTTTCGCCAACGCGTGGCGATATCCGACTGGAAGAGATCATCAGTCAGATCGATGATCGGGAAGATCTGACGGAGCAGGAAAAAGCCGAAGCCCGTTCGGAAGCAACAGAGGCTGCTCAAACGTACACGCTGTCGAGAAGTCTGTCGACACGAGTTGGCAAGACCGGATCTCGCAACAAGATCCTGCGCAACACGGTCGATGGTATTTCCGTCTCCTACTCCCAGGCAGATACGGATGGTCGAAGCCCAGCACAGGAATTGAACGATTCCTGGAGATGGGCCAGCGCCGCGGGATACCGCTTCCAGACGAGAAACCCGAAAACTGTTCGCCCATTCTTTTTCCTGGACAGCGTCCCGCTGTTACGTACGCTGGGTGGGCTGAACTTCAACTTCCTTCCTTCGCTGATCTCGACGTCTGGCACCTTCAATCGGCAGTTCTCCCAGACACGGGAACGTCCGATTGTCTCTGCAGGAGATACCACAGGTACACCACTCGATGTCCGCTTCCCACTTCGTGAAAAGCACGCCTTCACCCACGGACGAGACTTCCAGTTCCAGTACAATCCATTCAATTTCCTGAATCTCAGTTTCGACACCGACACGAATCAGAGTTTCAACACGGCCGGTGTTGACACGCTCTATAATGTTGTGACGTCGGATACTACGTTTTTTGGCATGCGCCTCGATGAAGCTATTGCTGCAGGAATGATACCCGACAATCAGCTGAACAATGCGTTTGAAGTCAGTTCCCTGGATGTCATTCCCGGCACGAATGTACTCGGACGCTTTTTCTCCGGGGGAATCACCCCTCGCACTGAACGCCACAGTCAGGTGTTCAGGGCCTCATTCAGGCCTCAGCTACGCGCCATTGGGTTCCTGAACTGGATCCAGATCCAGGACATATCCTACAACGCCACGTTTGACTGGCAGAATGGACCCGTAGGTAGAAACAACGGGGCAGCTATCCGAAACAACGTCGAACTGCGCGGCGGTGTATCGCTCCGTATCCAGGACTTTTGGCGCAAGTTTGGATTTTATGAGTCCATTGAGGATGCGCAGGATGATTTCCAGCGTGAGAAAGACCGTGTGCGCCGCCAGAAGGAAACAGCCCGTGAGGCGCGCCGCAAAGCCAAAGAGGCGAGACGATTGGCAGAAGCAAGTGGTGTCGACATGCCGGACGAGCTGCCAGCAGAACAGCGCGCCAACGAGGCGGAAGAGGAAGATGAATCCACTGGTCCGGGATTTGGAGGGCGACTGAAGTCGTACGCTCGTCAGCTTATTTTGGCAACAACCGGTATCCGCGACTTCAACCTGACCTACCAGGATTCCAGACAGTCAAACTCATCCAACGTCGGTACCGCCGTCCTGGATGAGAACGGCATTCTGCAGGATGTGGCCACTTACTACAGTATCCGCGACGCCATCAAGGGCAATGGAGCCTCTCTCGGCTACCGGTTCGGACTGGATCGCCAGTTCGACATCGAAGATCGTATTGTCGATCCGTCGTTGCAGGTCTCAGATCAATTGAGCGACGCCAAACGATTCCAGGGCCGTACAACATTGAGCCCATCGCAGGCGTTGAATGTCACCCTCAACTGGAATCTGGACCTGTCTGAAAGCGAGACGTTCACCTTCCGACCTGCTCTGGATGATCTGCAAAAAGTGATCGGAATCGACACTACCATCACGCAGAGTGGCAACAACAAAGCCTCTATCTGGGCCTTTGGTGCTTCGTACCTGGATCTATTCCAGAGTCAGCTCGACACGTACAACTCCGATCTGCTTGCTACGGGTGAAGAGGATCCCATCTTGATTCCTGACGCAGACGGCAACGGCCGTTCGCCACTTACCAACTCATCGGTGGTGGATGACTTCCGAAAGGCCTTTGTTCGCGGTGGAACGACGGTTGATGCCCTGGGCATTGCACCGCTCCCCAAACCTACCTGGCAGGTTACATATTCGGGTTTATCCGACTGGCCCATCATTCGTCGTCTGACCAATAATGTGTCGTTGCGTCACGCCTACTCGGGAGACTATGCCGCTGACTACAACACAAACACTGCATTTGCTGGTGCAGATTCTATCCGCACCGTCGACCTGGGCTCGAGACGTATCCAGTTCGCCGTCGAGGAATACCAGATCAATAACATTCGAATCAACGAAAGCTTCCGCCCGCTGATCGGGGTAGACGTAACCTGGAAAGGATCTATTTCGACCGGGATGACCTGGTCGACGAGCAACTCGTATTCCCTGAGTACCACCAACTTCGAAGTCAGCGAAAACAAGACGAAAGAGTTGGAAGTCACGATCAATTACCAGAAATCCGGTCTGAAACTGCCCTTCTTCCGCAAGCTGAACAACCGTGTAACGCTGGCCCTGAGCATCAAACGGAGCGAAACGCTCGATCAGCGTCTGCGCTTGCGCCGCGCCCTCGAGCAAGCCATCACGGACCCTGAATTCAAGCTGCAGGACGCCCTGGAAGGCGACAATGTTTCGCTCGTCACCGCCCACACACGTCTGACCATGACACCACGTGTTGCGTACCAATTCTCCAACCGCGTTTCTGCCGACTTTACTCTCAAGTACGAAAAATTTGACTCGGAAGACTCTCGTCAGCCATCTTCCGTAAACATCAATGGTACGTTCAACATCCGCGTGAGTATCGCGAACTGATGGGGGAATCCCGACAACAGATTGTCTTCTGTCGCCTCGGAAAAGTCGATTATGTAGCCACCTGGGATTTGCAGAAGAGGCTGCAACAACACCTGGTAGCCAACAAGCGCTCTGAGTCACCGAGAGATATCCCGCATGTGGCGCTTCTTGTCGAGCATCCTCCCGTGTTCACATTGGGCAAGAGTGGAGATGAGAGCAACCTGTTGGCCAGTGAGCAGGATCTTGAACAGGCCGGTGCCACCTTTGTCCGCATCGACCGCGGTGGAGATATCACCTATCACGGCCCAGGGCAAATTGTTGGATATCCCATCCTGGATCTCGATCGATTCTACACCGATATCCATCGCTATTTACAAGACCTGGAAGAAGTCATAATCCGAACCTGCGCCGATCACGGAATCGAAACGATGAGATTCGATAAGGGTACTGGCGTCTGGGTGACACGCGAAGAAGGAGATGAGCGAAAGCTCTGTGCAATGGGCATTCGATGCAGCCGTTGGGTCACGATGCATGGATTTGCCTTGAACGTGTCTCCTGAACTCGATCATTTCAACATGATCGTTCCCTGCGGGATAACTGATCGGGGCGTCACCTCCATGGAAATGGAGCTTCTGGCAACACTTGATCGGGGCGCAGTCGAACACCGCATCATCGAACACTTCGGAGACGTGTTCAACGCAGATACGACGGTACTGGAAGGCAATGATGCACAGGCATGGTTGGAGACGTATCTTCAAGACGTAACCAATCAATGATCAGTCCGGACTTCCCGTGTCCGAACGGAGGGTGCGCGATGCCTGTTTTAGATACTGACCAATTCGTCCTTCGCCTCATTGCTGAGACGCTGTTTTATGACGAGGAGTATGAGGCACTCGGCAACCTGAGCTTGATCGATGCCGAAGAACAATGCGAGCGATACGTCGCTTCTTTCGCGCCGGAAGACGGCCTGTTTGTGCTGGAAGAAGCAACGGACTGGGAGGATTACGAGCCGGGAGAACCAGATGATATCGGATATGCCCTGGCGGTTGATTCGCGAGAGGTAGGCACGTTTGAATCAGCGGACGAAATCGCTGAAATGTTGCTTCAGCTGGCTCGTGAACATGGACTCGCACCGAGCATCACCTTGCTCTTCGAGGAAGAAGGCGATTAAGCGCTCATGCGATCTGTTTGGTACCCCACGCGGTAAGCAGCCAGGAGGCGATCAGCATCGTTCCACCGATTGGAGCAATCGCTCCAAGAATGGAAATACCGGTCAGCGCGAGTGCCATAAGGCTCCCGGAAAAAATCAGAATTCCCCCTAAACCGCATCGACGGGCCCAAGCGAACCAGACATTGTCATGGGTGTGGTTCATCCATGACAGTGCGAGAAGATAAACAGCATGCCACTGCAGGTAGGAAATGCCTGTCGAGTACGTTGAAAGATCTTTCGGAGACAACACATCGGATAGAATATGGCTGCCGAATGCGCCCGCAGCAACGCCGAGAGCCCCAAGCAGGGCCGCAAGTATGAGTGAGGATCGGGGTGTTGACATGGAGTTCATTTCTGTTCTGAAACATCCGGTCTCTTGTCCGTAAAGAAGAAACCGGAGCAGGAGTCGGAAGGAAATCGACCCGCGGACAGGGAGTTCCCAATCTTTCTCACAGGCCGATTTCTCACCCATTCCAAACCGCTTCCCGGACATCAGCCTTCATTGGATTTGGAAGAGGGAGCCGGTATCTTGCTCGACGCATCCGCATAGCTTTCGGACGACATTTGCCAGAGACCATGCAGTTTTCGTTTACAGACGCTGATATTGAACGCATCGAGACCATTCTGGGCGTAACCGCCAAGAAGGATGACTCCATGGCACGTTTCGAATTGTCTGATGAGGAAAGCGGGCGTCGTATAACGCTGGAAATACATCGCAAGGTGTCTTCACCAGGCCTGTCCGAAGGCGATTCCACCAATCTGGTTTCGGTCTATGCCCCAGCCTCCTTCCTTCAGTTGCAGGGATGCACTGGATTCAAGGGAAGTGAGGACCTCGGAGAAGTGCTTTTTGTGGCCCAAAGCGGTGATACAGCGAATGGATTGGTCGTAGAACGGCACGCGGGGTGCTCACTCTATGCAAATGTAGATACCAATCTGCTCTCCACTGACTTTACGCAGTTGGCCCCTGAGCTCATCATGAGCAGTGTTGCGCTGTCCATCACGGAAGATCTTTTCGGCGATCTGGGCTGAGGGACAGACGTGCTCACGCTGTCCATAGCCACCTCCTCACCCGATATCTCCCACCCTGGAGAAGAACGCCTTACCCACCTGGCCAACACCGTACTTGAAGGGGAAGGCCAATCCGCAAAGAGTATTGGAATCGTGTTTGCGGATCACCTTACGGTTCTGGAGTTGAACCGAAAGTGGCTCGATCATGACTGGCACACTGACGTGATCTCCTTTCTTCTGGAGTCGAATCCCATCGAGGGTGAAGTGTATATCGATGTAGAAACGGCGGCCGAACGGCACGAGGAATTCGGCACCACCCTGCACGGCGAACTGGAGCGATACGTCGTACACGGACTACTGCACCTGTGCGGTCACGACGACGCAACTGAGGCACAGCGCGACGCGATGCGTCTGCTTGAGGATCGCTATCTCACTACAGGAACGACCGATTGAGGATCGAATCCGGGGCATCACGCCAGTTTGCGCAGTGACTTCACCACTTCCCGGACATGCTGGGGCGTCTGAATGATATAGAAGTGCAGGTTGCTGAATCCTGCTTCCATGAGTCCCTCACACTGCTTTAGGGCCCAGCGGATGCCTATTTCGGCCACCTCATCGTCCGTTTTGGCTGCCTCGCACTCTGCGGCCAGCGCCTCTGGAATCTGGAGGTGGAATCGGGCAGGGAGACTCTGAAGCTGCCGCTTCTTGGTCAATATTTTCAGACCAGGCACGATGGGCACCGTGATTCCTACCTCCCGGCATCGATTCACGAACGCGATGAACGAGTCATTGTCGAAGAACATCTGCGATGTGATGTAGTCCGCTCCGGCATCCACCTTTCGCTTCAGATTCAGAATATCCCACGTAATGTTGGGAGCCTCGAAGTGCTTCTCGGGGTACCCGGCTACGCCTACGCAAAATTCCGTTGGTGCCGCGTCGATCAACTCTTCCAGGTACTCGCCCTTGTTCATGGCTGAAATCTGCTGGACGAGATCGATGGCATATTCATTCCGAGTACGATCCACTGATACCGGCTTCTGAAACCCTGTATCATCGCCGCGCAGGGCCATGACATTGTGGATTCCCAGGTAGTTGAGCTCTATCAAGGCGTCCTCGCTCTCCTCCCGCGTGAATCCCTTGCACAGCAGATGCGGGACGGTCTCAATACCGTAGCGGCCCTTGATGGCTGCACACATCCCCAGTGTACCGGGACGCTTGCGTTTGACATGACGCCGCCAGCTGCCATCATTCTGCTCTTCGTAGTACACCTGCGCACTGTGCGACGTTACATCTACGAATGGTGGATCAAATTCACTAAGCTGGCCCACGATCTCCAGAATCTCGGAAAGCGAGCTTCCTCGCTTGGGTGGAACGATCTCATATGAGACACTCGGGCTATCTCCGTCGTTGAGAAAATCGACAACTTTCATCCTGACGTACTTGTTCGTTTCTTACGGCGACCAACCGGTTCACACGGGACAGGTTGGCACGCTGTTCGCGTTTTTTTGAAGGGCGTGATACCCCGATCCCAACCTACTGTTCAATGACCGGAATTGTTTTTTCGACCGTAGAAGAGGCTCAGCCATTTCTCTCAACCTATGAAAGAGGTCGTTTTGACGGTCTCGGAGAAGGCGAGTCGTTTCATGACGATCATTTTCTGGTATCCATCCTGGGTATCGGAAAAATAAAGGCCGCACTGCGAACAGAGCGGCTACTCCGCTCTTACGATGTCACGTCCCTGGTCCATGCGGGCACGTGCACGGCGCTCGGAGAGACGCTGGATATCGGAGATCTGGTCAGTGTTGCCCAGGTGTTTGAAGGAGATCGCATCGAGCTGTCGGCGCCTACCTACCCTCGTATGCCCCTCAGTGTACCGCTCGAGGAATTAAAGCAGGTTACGCTGGTCACGCAGGACCACACGGTCCAGGGAGCCACGGAGCTCTCCTACTGGCAGCGAATTGCAGACATCAGTGATATGTCCGGGTACGCAGTAGCATACGTCGCGGCCACTCACGGGAAGTTGTGTCAGATGGTCAAGATCGTGACGGGACACATGGGTGTCGAAGACACGAACCTGAAGAAAACACTGGCTTCGGGCCATAAATCCTTGGCTGCTTTCCTGAATGGAAAAGTAGACGTGCTCCGAACGCTTTAACGCCCGGACGCCTCAGCGCCCCGGTATTTTGGCGCCCCGGATCTCAGTTTCGTCTGCGGATCAGATCTTCTGACCACTCCTCCGGGCACCCGACGGAATATCCCTCTTCGTACAGATAATCCCCATCCCCCGGGACTGCCGCCATTCGTTCAGCTTCGCGTGCGCGAATATCCCGAAATCGCAAAGCAGGAGCTCCCCGGATAATGGTGACCGGGTGCACCCACGGCGCCCCGCCACCCCGTTGTTGATTGTTGTCTTCTTTAAGGATGCGGCTGGCCGCCCAGAACATCCAGGTCAGCAGAGCACCAAGAGACACGATACCGGTTATGAAAATCACGCTTTGCATACCCAGAGAACGTCCAAGACGTGGATCTTGTTACGTGGGTAGTAGGACAAAAAAATGCGGGGCGATCGAAGATCGCCCCGCATAGAATCAGTCCGTCCAGCTTCCGTTGTGAACCGGAAAAACCGGACCATGACCCGTACGGATTACTGGCGGTTGAACGAAATATCTGAGCGTTCTGGCTCCCGTCCTTCCATGGCCTGCTCCACGCGCTGCTGATCCATGATCGTTCCTTCCGTCGTGTTACTGAGATCACCACGGAATTCCGTATCGATCAGGATGAACGAAATAAAGATGAGCACGCAAAGGGCGCCGACGGCCAGAATGGAGGCATTGACTCTATTATCCCACTTCAACGCCATGAAGATCATGACGACGAAGCCTGCCTTGGTCAAGGCAATGGCCAACGCGACAGGTACCTCGAATACACCCAACTCTACCTGAGCCAGGGCGACCGTAAGGACGGTCAAGAAAACAAGTACCCCGATTACTGCATACAGCATTTTAACCGGGATGATGTGGTGTCCGTGATCTTGTGACATTGTGTCGTTCGGAATAGGGATCGAGCGGGTAGCGGTAAACGTCCAGTGAGAACGTTTTAGTAATGCGTTAAATCAGGTAGAGCAGCGGGAAAAGGAAAATCCAGATGATGTCCACCAAGTGCCAGTACAGACCACAATTCTCAACAGGCGTGTAGTATTCGGCTGAAAAAGCACCATTCTTTGCCTTCCATGTAATCCATGCAAACAGTCCCATTCCGACCAAAACGTGGAATCCGTGGATACCCGTCATGACAAAGTAGATCGAAAAGAACTGTGGGCCGTAAGGCACATTGTACGTGGCATAGTCAAACCCATGCGAGATACCGTGAGGATCAAAAGCAGCTCCCGGAAGGAGACCGTGTTCGATCTTCGCCGAGTACTCGAAGTATTTGACCACGAGGAAGACACCCGCGAAAACAAATGTCAGGATCAGGTTCAGCAGTAGACCTTTTTGATTGCCCCGCTGAATCTGATTGATTCCCATGGCGACCGTAAACGAAGAGGCCAGCAGAACAAGTGTGTTCAAGCCGCCGAGCTTCCAGTCCAATGCCGTGGAAAGGGCCATCCACGTCTCGGGATGCCAAGAGCGATAGATGGTATAGGCAACGAACATGCCCGAGAAGAGCAAGATTTCGGTCACCAAGAACAGCCACATGCCCATTTTTGCGGCGTCAAACTGCTGCTCCGAGGACACGAAGTAGTGCTTGACGTGGGCTGGCTGATTTGTATGCGGGTTCGCCATGATGCTGTATTCAGTTCAGAGCTGTGGGGCCCGTTCAGGCTACAGGTTCGTTGGGTACAGGAGCCTCTTCAGGAGTGGCTGCAGAGCCATCCCCACCGAGATCCAATTCAGTCACTTCCCCGCCATGCTCAAAGAGATGCTTGGCAAGGTGGAAGTCATACGCACCGCGCGTGACAACCGGCGTGTCGTGGAAGTTGTGGTGATCTGGCGGCGTGGTTGTATGCGTCCACTCCAGTGTCAAAGCACCCCAAGGATTCAGGCCTGCCTTCTTGCCGTTGATCAGCGAGGCGATCATGTAAAACATGATCAAGAAAAGACCAGCTGCGAGCACCCACGATCCGTAGGTCGAAAGTGCGTGATAGAACTCGTACTGTGGCAGGTAATCATAGTAGCGACGCGGCATGCCCTGCGCTCCCATGATGAACTGGGGAAAGAAAGTCAGATTGAATCCGAAGAAGACGAGGAACGCGGCAATTTTGGCCAACGTCTCGTTGTACATCTTACCAAACATCTTCGGCCACCAGTAGTGAAGGCCACCCAGTGCGGCAATCACGTTACCTCCCATCATCACATAGTGGAAGTGAGCTACCACGAAGTACGTGTCATGCAGGTGGACATCGATAGCCAGAACGCCCAGAATGATCCCCGTGAAGCCACCTATCGAGAAGGTGAAGAGGAACATGATCGCGTAGAGCATCGGACTCTTGAGTTGAACCGAGCCCTTGTACATGGTCTGCACCCAGTTTATCACCTTCACGCCGGTTGGAATACCGATCAAATAGGTGATCAGGGAAAAGACGACCGAGCTGACCGCCGACTGTCCGGAGACGAACATGTGGTGTCCCCATACCAGGAAGCCGAGGAAAGCAATGGCAACAGAGGACAGCGCAACGAATTTGTATCCGGATACCTGATGACGTGAGAACGTTCCCATCAAGTCGGAAATGACCCCGAAGGCCGGCAGAATCATGATGTAAACGGCCGGGTGGGAGTAGAACCAGAAGAAGTGCTGGAAAAGCACCGGATCGCCTCCCAAAGCCGGGTCAAAAATGCCAATCGAGAATGCTTTCTCGAGGAATAGCAACAGAACCGTGATACCGATTACCGGCGTAGCCAGTACCTGAACGATGGACGTCGCATAAATGGACCAAATGAACAGCGGTAAACGATTCCAAGTCAGACCCGGGGCACGCATCTTGTGGACAGTCACAATGAAGTTCAGCCCCGTCAATATGGACGAGAAACCCATCACGAACACGCCTGCTGTTACGAAGAGGATTCCGTTCCCGATACTCGTCGAGTAGGGTGCGTAAAACGTCCAGCCTCCGTCAATTCGACCATTAACCAGTGCCATCATCGCGATGACAGCTCCGATCAAATAGATGTACAGGGAGGCCAGGTTCAGCCTTGGAAACGCCACATCCTTGGCTCCCAGCTGAATGGGAAGCACGAAGTTTCCCATGACGGCAGGAATAGCCGGAATGATGAACGCAAACACCATCAGCACGGCATGAAGCGTGAATGATTGGTTGTAGGCGTCTGGCCCCATGATCGTCTCACCGGGGCCGAGTAGCTCCAGGCGGACCAGGATGGCAAGGATACCGCCGGCCAGGAATGCCAGTGATACCGCCACCATATACATGATGCCGATGCGTTTGTGATCCAGCGTGAGGGCCCACGACTTGAAGCCCTTCGAGTGGTTCAGATAATTAAGCCCAGGTGCAGAATGACTCATGGGGTTGTGCGCTTGTCGATTCCTTGAATACGTCCGTGAAAGGGATTACTCGAGCGTCTTGATATACGCTATGAGACCATCCAACTGCTTCTGCGAGAGCGCAGAGAATCCGGCGGGCATTACGGGTTGATACCCCTCGGCGATTTTCGCCATCGGGTTGATTATGGACTCCAGGAGGTAGTCTTCGTCTGCAACGACGGTCGAACCGTCAGCCAGCGGACGCTCCATTCCATAAAGTCCTTGCATGGTCGGACCGATGCCGGGCGAACCGTCAACGGAGTGGCATGCCTGGCATTGTGCGAAAACCTGCTGACCAAGAATGGCAGGTGGCAGGTCCTGGCTTTGCTCAGCGATCCATGCGGCAAAATCCTCTTCGGAGACGGCCACTACGGTGGCGTTCATCCCGGAGTGCTGGGTACCACAATACTCCGTACAGTGGATGGTGTACTCTCCCGCTTCTTCTGCCTGAAACCAGACCGAGGTGTACCGATTCGGAATGATGTCATGCTTGACGCGAAACGCGGGTACAAAGAAGGAGTGGAGCACGTCAGCAGACGTCATGTTCAGCTTGACCGGACGACCAACAGGCACGTAGAGCTCGGTATAGGATGTCGCACCCTCATTGTAGGAGAACTCCCACGACCACTGCTGAGCCCGCACATTGATCTCATACGAGTCAGGCGGTGCAGAATAGAGCTTGACGAACACGTCAAACCCCCACGTGAACACAATCAGCACCAGGATGGTCGGCACAACTATCCATACTGCTTCGAGTACTTTGCTTTCCTCTACCGGCTCCGGCACATCCGATTCGTTGGCACGCTTGTACTTCACCATGAAGTACACCTTGGCCAGGACAACCATCGCAAACATGATGGTACTTGCCCAAAACACGAACCAAAACAGGGAGTCGACCTCTCCGGCGAGGGTCGTACCGGGGTCTGGCAACCAGACAGATCCGTTTTCGCCCATTGGGGAATCTTCCTCTTACTTGGAATATCAACCTGATGCTGGGCGGGGGATCCCGACCGATTGGCCATCGGACTCCCTTCGCCAAAAGACGAAGAGACCGATTCCAAGTACGATCAGGGTTAACATCCCACCGAACTTCATCAGATTTGTTGCATGAATGACGTAGGAATTTGAGTCGGGATCATACTGGTAGCAGTACATCAGAATCTGATCCACAGCTGATCCAACCGTTCCTTCGGAGGCCTCGACCAACGCCTTGCGAACATCGTCCGCGGGCAAGTCCAGGCCGTGCAAATACCGAGTGACCTTTCCGTCATCTCCGGTGAATATCAAAGCGGCAGGGTGAGCATATTCCTGGGTTGAGGCAACCCACTTGAAGGAATAGCCTACCGACTGCGTTAGCAGCGCAATATTGGTGGAATCGCCTACAAGGAAATGCCATCCTTCGGCAGCTCCTTCGCGATCGAGTTTCGCAAGCATCCGCTCTTTGGCGCGAGCCGCCATCTCGGGCGTCTCCCCTGCCCCGAAACTCACTGACACAACATCAAACTCTTGACCCGGCGTCCATTGCATGTCGGAAAGGGTCATACCGAGCGCTTCAAGCGTGATGCTGCACAGCATCGGGCAATTGTGGTATATAAAATTGACCAGTAGCGGGCGGCCATTATCCAGGTAGTCTCCAATCGTCACTTCCTGTCCCTGTGAATCCAGGAACTGGGCGTCGCGTGGAAGAAAATCACCCAGCTGTTCATCCACGCCAACACCACGCAATGCACCCGGAAGATCTGGATCATTGGTCTCCGTATCTGCCTGGGCCATAACCGGCAACTGACCGATACCGGTCAGCAGCAGGATCAGGAGCATATATCGAATGAAGTGTGCGATGACGTGCGTGCTTTACAGGTGCTTTTTAATCAGTCTGGACTATTGGGCCTCTTGAGCTTCCATCTCCATGGCACGCTCGATCGGAATACGGTAGGTACCGTCTTCCTGGGCTTCGTAGCGATTCATCTTCGCCTCGCCCATCATCTGCGTCTCGTGAAGATCCGGATACCCGGTCATCTCAGTCATCTCCAGGGAGATATCCTTGAACTTCTTCATGGACAGATTGAATCCGATCGCCACCAGGATGATGATGATGACGCTCGAGACAGCTATCACGCTGAAAAGCGTGCCCGTATTGATATCCTCCGGCTCAACACCGGGATTATGTGGTACGACTCCCATGGGATCGATACGAATCAGGTATTGGTGAAGGACAGGGACTTATGAAGACGCGGATCGCGCTGAGGTACGAGCGGGTGCCGGCTGAGTCGATACATGAAGGCACCAGCAAAGACACCAAACAAACCGAGCCAGGCTGCAATGTCATACAAGCTCATGGCAGCATGATCTCCATGCAGTACAGGAGCGGCTACCCAGAAGTAGTCGAACCAATGCATCACGATCATCCATACGCACATGACGGCCAACAGGGGCAGCAAGCGCTTGGCCCAGCGACCAATCAGGATCATGAATGGCAGAATGAAGTGCCCCAGCAACAGGATTGCTGAGTACGTCTCCCATCCGTGCTCCAGGCGATGGCGGTAGAAAAGGGTTTCTTCGGGCAAGTTGCCATACCAGATCAGCATGTACTGGCTGAACCCGATGTAAGCCCAAAAGACCGTGAAGCCAAAAAGGAATTTGCCGAGATCCTGATAGTGATCCACTCTGATCACGCCTTGAAGCATTCCGAATCGCTGCAGAATCATGCTCGTCAAGGCCATCACAGCCATGATGACCATGAAGGAGCCCGCAAAGAAATAGATACCAAAGATGGTGGAGAACCAATGCGGGTCAAGCGACATCAGGATATCCATGCCAGCAAACGCCGTGCTGATAGCACCCAATACAAGGCCAATGGCGCTGTACTTGCGAAGCTTCTGCGGGATCGAAGCATCCGGATCTACATCTTGGCGCAAGCTTAAGGAATAGAGCTTGTGCGAAATGAACGTCCAGACGATGAAATAGAACGCCAGACGCGCCAAGAAGAATGGTGTATTGAGGTAACTCGCTTTACCAGCAATGAGCGGATCGTACGTCGGGCTGGCAGGATCGAGCAGATCTTCGTGCGTCCAATGATAGAGGTCATGCATACCCAGAATAACCGGGATGCTGAGCACAGCCAACAGCGGGAATGACCAGATAAGGGCTTCCGGGATGCGGCGTATGACCACGCTCCAGCGAGCCTTGGTCAGATGCTGGATGACAACAAAGAAAAAGGCCCCCAGAGCAATCGACAGGCAGAAAGACCAGCCGATGAGGTAGGAGAAGTAGAACTGATGGGAATCCGTTGCCCATCCGATGGCGCTTACGACGAGGCCAACGATACCAATGGCCAACGGCAAGAGCCATGCAATCCGGGACCAGGAAAAGCGGTAGGCGGGATCGGCATGGCCAGCCGTCGACATCATCGGGTCGATCAGCCAGATCAGCGGGTTACTACGTTTGACGGTCTCTGACATGCGCTTTCGCTTCTTGCGTACCCGAAAAACGGGTCACTTGGTGGCAACAGGGTGCGTTGTAAGGTCTATCGTTCGCTTTCCGGAACGTCTTCGACAGAAGCTGCCTGGCTTCTCTGAAGGGCCCGAATGTAGGCCACAATGGCCCAGCGGTCGTCTACTTTGACCTGGGTTCCGTACCCAGGCATACTCCGGACACCCCAGGACAAAGCGTCGAAGTAGTAGCCGTCCGGTTGAGCACGAAGCAGATCACTGTGATAGGTAGGAGCCGGGACATAGCCGTATCCTCCCGTCATGATGATTCCTTGGCCATCACCGGCAAGACCGTGGCACATGGAGCAGAAAATCTCGTACTGCTCACGTCCACGCTCGAGCAAGGCCATGTCGACAGTCAGCGGGTTGTCCGAAAACGCCCCGCTCTCGTCGCGACCCGTCCAGTAGACCGTGTCATCTTTCAGGAAGCCGCGAGCGACGGTCCCTCGAATGGGTTCACGCATGGCGCGTCCATCGGCAAAGAACGCATTGGCTTCCTGAGGATCGAATCGCTCCTGAAAGTCCATGTTCTGATTCAAGTGCACCGGCGGCTTTTCGGAAAGTGATCCCTGACAGCCTGTCCCAAACAGGATGGCTGCGATCAGAAGAGCCGGAATGCTGTGTCGTGTTCGTTTCATCATGATCGTGATCGTGACGACGGGTTGGACGCCCCTCAGTCGTTTTCCTCCGTGCCGTGATCGTGGATGGTCTCAACAGCACTGGCACCGAGCTCTTGGAGCATTTTGGCCGTGGCTTCTTGATCAAACTTGTCGTCCGATGCTGCAATGTGCAGGAAGAACGCATCATCCGTCACGCGGCTGAAGTTCTTCGAATAGAACAGCGGATTGTAGGGACGAGGGAGACCATTCAAGGCAAACATGCCTGCAGCCGTAGCCAGAGACGCCAAAAGCACCGTGAGCTCGAACATGATCGGAATCGAAGGCTCGACGGCGAAGAACGGCTTACCTGAAATGTTGATCGGGTACGCAACGGCTCCCATCCACCACTGCATCAGGGTCGCGAGTCCGAGACCCGTAATGCCACCTACGAGCGTGATCCATCCAACTGTGGAATTACCAAGACCCATGGCCTTGTCCATTCCGTGGATGGGAAACGGGCTGTGCGTATCGAAGTGACGGAATCCCGCCCCATGAACCGCTTCAGCGGCATGGAGAAGCTCTCCCGGATGGGCGAACTCAGCGAGCAGGCCGTAGACCTTGTCATCGCCGGCATCATAGATGCTCATGCTCGCCTTGACGTCACGTGCCAGAGAATTCAGCATGGCTGCGTGTATTGATACTCGTGTAGTTGATTCACCCGGTGCGGGTTACTGCTGCGTCGAAGGCTCGACCGCATGCTCAGCATGATGGCCATCCCCTTCGTGATCGTAAAAGTGTGGGTCTGCCTCCGGCATGACTCCTTTCACCTCTGCAATGGCCACCATCGGCATGAAGCGGAGGAACAGCAGGAAGAGCGTGAAAAAGAGGCCGAACGTTCCGACAAACGTCAGGACATCGACAATCGTAGGCGTGTAGTAGTCCCAGGAGCTCGGTAGATAATCGCGGTGCAACGACGTGACCGTGATCACGAAGCGTTCAAACCACATCCCGATGTTCACAAAGATCGAAATGACGAACATGAACGTGATGTTGCGCCGCAGTTTTTTGAACCAGAAGAACTGTGGGAAGAACAGGTTGCACGACATCATCGTCCAGTAGGCCCAGGCATAAGGACCAAACATGCGGTTTACGAAGGCATACTGCTCGTACTGGACGCCTGAGTACCATGCGATGAAGAACTCGGTGATGTAGGCGAAACCGACCATCGTACCGGTCAAGAGGATGATGATATTCATCTTCTCGAGGTGCTCCACGGTGATGATGTTCTCGATGCCGTAGATCTTGCGCGCAATGACCAACAAGGTCACTACCATCGCGAAGCCAGAGAAGATGGCCCCCGCGACGAAGTAGGGCGGGAAGATGGTGGTATGCCACCCGGGGACAATCGAGACGGCAAAGTCGAAGGAAACGACGGAGTGAACCGAGAGGACCAGTGGTGTGGCGAGCGCAGCGAGAAGCAGGTATGCTTTCTCGTAGTTGCGCCAGTGGCGGTTGGCACCAGTCCAGCCCATCGAGGCCACGCCGAGAACGAGGCGACGAATCTTACCCTTGGCGCGGTCACGCATGGTGGCCAGATCAGGCACCAGGCCGATGTACCAGAAGACCAGCGAAACCGTGAAATAGGTCGAAACGGCGAACACGTCCCAGAGCAGCGGGCTCTTGAACTGCGGCCACATGCCCATCTGGTTCGGCAGCGGGAGCGTCCAGTAAATAGCCCAAACCCGTCCAACGTGAATGGTCGGGAAGACCAAAGCACAGATGACGGCGAAAATGGTCATGGCCTCAGCCGAGCGGTTGATAGCCGTTCGCCATTGCTGTCTGAACAGGAAAAGGATGGCTGAAATCAGCGTTCCAGCGTGACCGATACCAACCCAGAAAACGAAGTTGACGATGGCGTAGCCCCATCCAACCGGGTTATTCAGCCCCCAGACACCCGTTCCATTCCAGAACAGATAGGCAATCATGCCCACGAGCAACATCAGTCCGGCAAGCGCCAAGCTGAAGGCACCATACCAGGCTAAGGGGGTCTTCTTCTCGGTGTGGGAAGAGACGATCTCGGTAATGTCGTGGAACTTCAAATTCCCCTTCACCAGCGGCGCTTCATCGTGGAAGTCCGCCAGATGGGCGAGATTCTTGTCCGTGCTTGCCGTACTCACAGGCGTGGCGTGTTTCTGTTGCGTTTGAGGGCGGGTGATCAGGCCAGGTTCGGATTCGGGTTGCGGACCCGACCCAGGTAACTGACGCGCGGTTTGACATTGAGCTCGGCGAGCAGCTCGTAGCGACGATCCGATTCGCGACGGCGCGAAACAGCGCTATCGGGATTGGAAAGGTCACCAAAGGTGATGGCATTCGCCGGACAGACCTGCTGGCAGGCTGTTACGACTTCCCCATCTTCAATTGCTCTGTTCTCCACATTGGCGACCTTGTTGGCGCCGCGAATACGCTGGATGCAGAACGAGCACTTCTCCATGACCCCACGAGAACGAACCGTGACGTTGGGGTTGGAAGCCATGTGAAGCGTTTCCGGGAGTGTCTTCGTCCAGTTGAAGAAGTTGAACCGGCGCACTTTGAACGGGCAGTTGTTTGCGCAATAGCGCGTCCCGATGCAACGGTTGTAGATCATCTGGTTGGTGCCATCTGGCGAATGCACCGTAGCTGCAACTGGACATACCTGCTCACAAGGAGCGTTCTCACAGTGCTGACACGGCATAGGCTGGATGACCATCTGAGGGTCTTCATAGGAAGAACCATCCCCAGAGACGAAGTATCGATCAAGTCGCAGCCAGTGCATTTCGCGACCCCGGGATACTTCCTCCTTACCGACGACCTGTATGTTGTTTTCTGCCTGACAGGCAACAACACAGGCATTACAACCCGTGCAGGTATTGAGGTCAATGACCATCCCCCACTGGTTGTCGTGGTAATTCGAGGAGGTCATCTCCTCTGAGCCCTTCGGGTGATTGGCCTCCCACAACGTGGGGTAATCTTCCCAATCTTCCTTCAGCGGCGCAGGATCGCCTCCTTTGACAAAGTCCGGGTTGGAGCGATACTCCTCTACTGTCGCCATTCGGAACAGGCCGCGGCTTTTCACTTCTTCCCCAACATGCGGGGCATCGATAGCGCCGTGATCCTGCGTTGAGGCAACCATGTACCCTTCGCCGGATTTGCTCGCTGTTGCCGACACGATATATCCGCCAACAGCCAATGCTGCTGAATTGGCTCCGACTCCGGTAGAAATGGCGCCCTTCCCGTAGACGTCCGTGTAGTCGTCGAGATCAAAGAAATTCGTGGAACGCTCTTCGCGCTCGCTAACGATCTCACGACCGTATCCGAGCGAAACGTGCACCGAATCATCGGCCATACCCGGCTGAATCCAGACGGGAAGCTCGACAGAGTAGCCAGCTGCTTCAATATTGACGACGTCGGCGTAGTACTTGCCGGCGTTGAGTTTGGCGCTTACGCCAAGCTTCTCAGCTGTGGCCGGGTTCATCAAGGCCACGTTGTCCCAAACCACTTTTGTGGTAGGATCCGGCAGCTCCTGTAACCAGGCATTGTTGGCGTATCGACCATCAAATACTTTGGTGTCGGGCGTTACAACCACCTCAATGCCATCTGTACCTGAGAAATTGGCACCGTCCAATGCCGCACGTACACCTGCGGCAGAGACCGAAACCCGGGCAGTCGAAAATCCGCCGCCAGAGCCAAATCCGTCGTGAACGACGCGGCGCCATGCGCTTTCGAATGACCCGCCCAGCTGGGAGCGCCACGTAGCACGAACCATCTCATAGCCGGGCATCTCGGTTCCGGTGGCAAACAGTCCTACCACCTCGATGTCGGAGTGGGCGTCTGCATACAGCGGAGCAATCAGTGGCTGGATGACACCTGGGATGCCGCTATGGCTCGTTCCATCGCCCCAAGCTTCCAGATAGTGAGTCTGAGGTACTACCCAAGATGCTGCAACCGCGGTCTCATCGAGGTACATCCCCTGATGGATTCGGGTTGGGACGCCCGCATAGGCTTCACCGAAAGCGGGGTGGTCATAAACGGGGTTGACGCCAAGCGTCAGGACGATATCGACATTACCGGCAGCCATGTCGGCAACCGCTGCTTCGAGCGCTGCAGATGCATCGTCCGAAGAATCATCGTTGTCCAGATAGGTAATGGTTGTACCAACGGCCCCAAGCGCACTGTTCATTGCGGCGGCCAGCGCGTGGACGCCTGCAGGCTGGTGATCACCCGCTACAACCAGCGCGTTGCTTCCGGCTGACTGCAGATCGGCGGCTACCGCAGAAACCCACTCGTGGGAGGCGTGCAAACCCGCATCGCCTGACCAGGCACCGAGCTCAGCGGCCAAAGCCGCTGCGAACGAAGTGACTTCAGACGACTTGAGGCGAAGGCGATGATCCGCCATACCTCCTGTGATGGAATAGCCACTCTCCACGACATACAGACGGTTCATGCCCATATCCGATTCTGGATCGCGACCGGCGGCAAAACCAGCGGCTGCTGACACCGAATCCATGGCAGCAGAGCCAAACAGATCTGCATCGAGGCTGACAATCACGCGGGCAGCTGCAAGATTATGCTTGGCCCGAACCGAGCGGCCGAGTGCCGCGCGAAGTCCCTGTGCCGCGTTGTTACCTACCGTTCCGTGGTAGTCGACCCACCGCACGGAATTGAATCGCCGTTCCATTTGACGACGGACAACCGCCATCGTCATGGAAGAAGAAGGCTCTGCAATGACGGTTACGCTGGCAGAGGTCGGGAGGTTGGATACGGCCTCACGAAAGGCTCTCCAGTCGGAGACAGCACCATCATGACGAACGGTACCCAGTCGATCCGGGTCGTAAAGGGAAAGAACGGACGCCTGCTCAAAAAGGTGTGTTGCGCCGGAGCTGTCAGGATGCTCAGAGTTGCCTTCCACTTTCGTTGGACGACCATCGAAACTTTCAACGAGGAGCGGGCGGAGCGTGCCGCGAAACGGCATGGACGTGGCATACTGTACGGGGACGCCCTCCACGCGGTCTTCGGGCTGCCGGACGTAAGGGACAATCGTCTCAACCGGTTTACGACACGCCGTAAGACCGGCCATGGCCATCGACGCACCCATCAACTGGATGAATTGACGGCGTGTTGCTCCTCCGTTTCCTTCGGTGGCAGGGCCATTGGATGCTCCGGGGAGAAACTCCCCAGCGTTCATCTCACTGAAATCCTGGGATCCTTCCAGGTGGCTGATGCTGCGCCAGAACCGGTTGCGGGGTTTGTCACCCTGTTCCGGGCTGTCGTCAAGTACAGGAAGCTCGATCATGATAATGTATTTCGGTGTGCAGTCGCTTCAGGCGATCACGCCGATCAATAGTGACAGGCTGAGCAGTTGGTGGGAGGCTGAATGTCTTCAGCGTTGATACGCTCAAGGTTCTGCTCTACGAAGTCATTCGGGTATTCATACCCCATGGTGGTGATCTCGTCATTCGGACGCAGATACTGTTCTGGGGCACGATGACACTCCAGACACCAGCCCATCGAGAGCGGTTCGGCCTGGAAGACTACTTCCATTTGGTCGATACGACCGTGGCAGCTCTCACAACCCACGCCATTGTTGGTATGGACAGCATGGCTGAACTGGGCGTAGTCCGGGAGCTTGTGCACCTTGACCCACTCAATGGAATTACCGGTCGCCCAGCTTTCCCGTACCGGTAGAAGCTTCAGCGACTCGGTACGGATCTGGCTGTGGCAGTTCATACACGTCTGCGTAGCCGGGACATTGGAGTGAGCCGCGTCTTTGACGTTCGTGTGGCAATATTGGCAACTGATGCCCAGTTCGCCCGCATGAAGCCGGTGACTGTACTCAACCGGCTGTTCAGGAGCGTATCCGACGTCCGTGTATTCTGGCGAAAAGAAGTACCAGATGAAAAATATGGCGAAGACACCGCCCGCCAGTGACCCGGCTAGGGTAAGATGGGGCAGTACGTTCGCCTTTCGGGGGAATATCTGAGGCATCCCGGGAAAGGTCTGTCAATGGTGTGGAATCACAGAACTCCGAAACTTAACGATCCGCGCATCGCCATAGAAGTTCAGACCTGTTGAATTTAGGAGGAATAGGCTGGAAAGTTTTCAACTAGAAGGCCCTTTTATACCAATGTGTGTAGGGGACTCCCCGTAAGGGTCGGTCCAGAAGTGTCTGCACTGGATTGGGTTATGAGGTCTTTGTTCTGCTCAACCGGGTAAACCGGATCATCAGAAGGACCGCCGCGCAGGCCAAACCCAGAACCAGTCCGATCCAGAGACCCTTCTCCGCAAGACCGGCCTTGAAGGCCAGCAGATACCCTGAAATCAAACCGACTCCCCAGTAGGAAAGAACCGACAGGATCATCGGCTGATACGTGTCCTTCATTCCGCGCAGAGCCCCCATCACGGCCACCTGGACCCCATCGACTACCTGAAAGACCGCTGCAAAAAAGAGCAGTTGGACAGCCATCGTGATAACCTCCAGGTTGGCCGGTTCGGACAGGTCCAGATATAATCCGACAATCTGCCGCGGAAACGTCAAGAAGAGCAGGGCGGTGATGGCCATGAAGCTGGCGGACAATCCAATACCTGTCAACCCGGCTCGCCAGGCGCCTTCAGCCTCACGCTTGCCAACTGCCTGTCCGACTCGGACAGACGACGCCATCCCAATTCCAAGCGGCACCATGAATGTGAAAGCTGCACATTGAATAGCCACCTGATGTGCCGCAAGCTCCGTGGTTCCGATCCAACCCATCATCACAACCGTCAGCATGAACAAAGACATCTCGATGCCCATGGAGGCCCCGATCGGGTATCCAATGCGAAACAGCTCCTTGAACATTTGGGGATCCGGCCGGGACAGTCGCGAAAAAATGTGATACCGGGCAAAATCAGACTGCTTGAGCACCCAGCCAGCCAGCAAAAGAAAATTAAAGGTGTATACACCGGTAGAAGCCCATCCCGTACCCACCAGACCGAGTTCGGGAAAACCGAGCTTTCCGAACATCAGGACCCAGTTGAGGGCAATGTTGACAAGAACGCCACTCAGTACGATCGCAGTGACGGCTCGCGGCCGGGAAACGGCCTCGGCAAACGATCGCAGGGCAACCATGCCGAGAAATGGGAAAATACCCCAAGCGATGGCTCTCAGATACGCTCCCGCACGCTGGACATTGGCCTCCGACTGCCCCAACCAGCGCAGAATGGTCTCGCCGTTATAAACGACGAGGAAAGCGACAAGCCCCAATATGCCCGAAAGCCAGAGTCCCTGACGGACACTTCGTCCGATTGCATCATCATCTTCTGCACCAAAGGCCTGTGACACCAAGGGCCCAACGGCCATCAACATGCCCATGCAAAAAATCAGGGCATTGAAAAAAATGGTGTTCCCCAGTGCAACCCCTGCCAGGGATTCGGGTCCCAGGCGACCCACCATAACGGTATCAACGAACCCAAGGGAAATATGGGCCAACTGCGTCACGACGATGGGCAGCGCCAAGACCAACGTAGCACGGGCTTCTTTCCGGTATGATAGAATCAGGGACAAGTCTGCAGGGCATTTCGGGATCAGGGCCCGGGATGATAGGGGGTGTGGGTCAGGCCGCCAAGCGGATTTCACGTATCTTTGCGGCCCGATCCGCAGTTCTCTTGAAAGGTGACCTTGCTGCGGCTTCTTCTCTCCACTGCTGTGACGACCTCGCTGTCATTTCATGACTCGTCCTTTGCAAGATGAAATAGCATCCTCCGATGCCCCGGCATCCGCAGCTCCGGCCGTGGACGTCTCTGTGGTCATCGTGAACTATAACGTTTGCGAATTCCTGGTACAGGCCATTCGCTCGGTGCAGCAAGCGTCGCGCAACCTGACCTGCGAAATCTGGGTCGTGGACAACAACTCGATCGATGATTCGGTGGAGACGCTTCGGAGAGACTTTCCGGATGTTCGCCTGATTGCCAATGAGAATAATGCAGGATTTGGTACCGCCAACAATCAGGCAATTCGGCAGAGCAAGGGTGAATTTGTGTTCATTCTGAATCCGGATACCATTGTCCAGGAAGATACCCTGGATCACATGGTGGCGTTCATGCGAACGCGTCCGGACTGTGGCGCGTTGGGCTGCCAGATCCTGAACCCGGACGGCACATTTGCCCCCGAGAGCCGGCGCGCTTTCCCAACTCCTCAGATTGCCTTCTGGCGCATGACTGGCCTGGGCAGGCTGTTTCCATCGAGTCGGCGATTTGGCGGATACAATATGACGTATCTGCCCGTGGATGAAGCCAACGAAGTGGATGCACTGAGCGGATCGTGCATGATGACGCGCCGCGAGGCCCTGATCGGCCCTCGCGGCGCCGGAATGTTCGACGAGGACTTCTTCATGTACGGAGAAGATCTGGACCTGTGCTTCCGAATCCAGCAGGCAGGGTGGTCCATTTGGTATACGCCGGACACCCGCATCATTCATTACAAGGGAGAAAGCACTAAGAAGGGAGAAATCCGGTATGTCCGCCTCTTTTACGGTGCCATGCTCCTTTTCATCGAGAAGCACCTCCAGGAGCAGCACTCCACATTCCTGGCCTCTGCGCTGCGCCTTGCCATCATGTTCAGGGCCTTTCTTACGCTGGTTGGCAATGTCTTCCGACGCGTACTTCCCCCGGTGGTGGACCTGGCCGGTATTTTCGGCGCTACCGCCCTGATGGGAGTTCTGCGCTATGCCCAGACGGGAGGCACATTCACTACGTTTTTTCTGGCAACCGTCGCACCGGCCTTTGCCATTCTGAGCGTGGTCGGCATAGCAGCCAGCGGCGGATACGACAGAGCCCGCAGGCATCCCCTGCTTCCCGTCTTCATTGGACTGCTGACCGGCTTTTTCCTGGTCGCCGCCTTGTCCTTTTTCGTCCAGCAGATCGCTTTTTCCCGATTCGCATTGCTGACCAGCCTTCCGCTTTCTGCACTGGTTCTGTCGCTCTGGCGATTCCTGTCCACCCGCGAGCGTCTCGCAGGACGCACCGCTCTTCTGGTGGGAAGTGCCCAGGAAGCTGACCGGCTGCGTCGACTGATGGCCTCGCATCCGCGTCCGGAATTCCAGTTGAAAGGATTTGTTGGAAATGAGGAGTCCCACGAAAACGACGCGTCGCTTCCGCACATTGGCCGACCTTCAGGGCTTCGGGACCTGGTTCGTATCCGCGGTTACGACGATATCGTGTTCGCCGCCCGGGATGTCAGCAATCAGGACATCATGAATCATATGGAAGTCCTCCGGGATTTGAATGTGCAGTTCCGGATCCTGAGTATCGGGGGCGACCACATTATTGGAAAGGCAACCATCAACCACCTCACAGCAGGGACGCTGGACGGAAAGCCGCCAGAGGTCATTCAACTGCGCTCGCCCTTCGCTCGGAAGGCTTTTGATGTGACCGGTGCCTGTCTGCTTACCCTGTTGCTCCCGTTCCTCTGGTTGGTCAGCCGAGGTACCCGGCGCACTTCCGGCCTGCGACGAGGGGTCGCTCTGTTGACGGGGCTGCCCGCAGTATTTGCGGGGACCCGATCCCTGGTCGGCGCCTCGGAACACATGAGCCAATTGATTCCGGCCAACTGGGGTATGCCCCTGGGTCTTTTCCCAGTCTCGAACTCCCTTTCCGCTGAGGAGTTGGAGGACGAGGACTTGCTCAGGACGGCTTGGCAGTATCTTACCCACCAGGGCCCGACCCTCGATATTGCCATCATTCTGGCTGGATTCACGGCACCCCGTATTCCGTAAGCTGGCCAGCGACGTTCCGTCGGACCTTCCACCAACTCACCCACGCGCATGCCGGCGTCTCCCAAATCGCAATTGCTTGACTTCGAAAAGCCTCTTTTCGAGCTGGAATCAAAGCTCGAAGAGATGCGCTCCATCCGGAACGAAGACACGGGAAAGGATCTGGAGAACTCCATCCGTGACCTGGAAAAGCGGGTCGAGGAGCTTCGTACTTCGATCTATCAAAACCTGACCCGCTGGCAGCGTGTGCAGATCGCTCGGCATCCTGATCGTCCTTACACGCTCGATCACATTGAGAATATGACGGAGGGTTTCGTGGAGTTGCATGGCGATCGTCTCTTTGGCGACGATCCGGCCATTGTCGGTGGATTCGCAACCTTCAAAGGATCCCGCTACGGCGGAAAGGATCAATCGGTCATGATCCTTGGGCATCAGAAAGGACGCGACACCAAAAGCCGAAAGTATCGCCGGTTTGGTATGCCAAATCCTGAGGGATACCGCAAGGCCTTGAGGATGATGCAGATGGCTGCACGGTTCAACAAGCCCATCATCACGTTGTTGGATACCCCTGGTGCTTTCCCGGGTCAGGAAGCCGAAGAACGGGGTCAAGCCGAGGCAATTGCAAAGAACCTGCTGGAAATGGCACGCATGCCCGTCCCGATCATCGTCGTAGTGATTGGCGAAGGTGCCTCGGGCGGTGCGCTTGGAATTGGCGTGGGAGACCGACTACTCATGCTCGAAAATGCCTGGTACTCGGTGATTTCCCCCGAAAACTGTTCAGCTATTCTTTGGCGGTCCTGGGACTTCAAGGAAGAAGCCGCAAGGGCCCTCAAGCTAACGGCTCCAGACCTGGTTGAGCAGGGTATCGTCGATGACATCATCAGTGAACCACGTGGCGGAGCACACCATGACTCGAAGGCCACATCGGACGCTATGGGCACCGCCATCATGACGCACCTGAAACAGTTGCAAAAGCTTTCGGCTCAGGAGCTGATGGACGGTCGTTTGGCGAAATATGATGCTATGGGGCCGTTTGAAACGGTCTGAAGCATCAATTGACGATCTATGGCTCTTACACCGCATCGATTCCGGCATCGTGTCCGTTTCAGGGAATGTGACCCCATGGGGATCGCCTATCATGTCCACTACCTGGACTGGTTCGAGTACGCCCGAACCGAGGCGCTTCGCGATGCAGGCGTACCTTACAAGGAAATTGAAGAGAGCGGCATTAGCCTGCCGGTAACACACCTGGAGATTGACTACAAACATCCAGCCAGGTACGATGAGGAGATCATCGTCGAAACCATTCCCGAACTCTCCGCATCGACGGTGCGCATCAGTTGCCACTACCGGATATTGCGTGAAAGAGACGAACATGTATTGGCTACGGGGCGGGTCGACCTGGCTTTTCTCGATCCGGTAAGGGGCCGTCCCGTTCGGGCGCCTGAGAAAGTCACCAAACTGCTTCTATGAGGCGAGGGAGCGGAACCTTCCGCGCCCTCATTCTTCCCACTGCCTCCTCCCACCAATCCAACTGCTCCCCGAACACGGTTACCACGTTTCCCATCTTATCGTAACCCACTATGCTGCAGGAGCAGAGCCGACTTTTCCAACGACTTCTATTCTTTGCGGATGCATTGATCGTTGTCGTCAGTTGGATTTTGGCCTATTACACGCGGTTCGAGCTGTTTCCCCTGCTCGACATTTTTCCGCTTCCAGAGTGGCTGCCGCTTTCGATGTACACCCGGTTCTTGCCATGGGTGATCATTCTATCCATGCTGGTCTTCTGGGCTTCAGGCCTTTACGTGCCAGATCGAGCCCAGCGCATGTCCACGCTCATTTACACCGTGGGCAAGGCCATCGCCATCGGAATCCTGTTTGCTGCGGCTGCCACCTCCTTCTACAGGGCTTTCTACTTCTCCCGCTTGCACATGCTGCTCTTCGGCTTGTACATGCCGTTGTTGCTGGTCCTGCTGCGATTGGCCATTTTGGCCTTCTTGAAACGGGGTCGAAGCCAGGGCAGATTCATGCGCCGCGTCCTGATTATCGGTGCCGGGCGCATCGGCCGGAGGCTGGAAGACTCGTTTCGACAGTATCCCTGGATGGGATTCGATACGGTTGGATTCCTGGATGATGCCAAGGCAGACGATCCGGAGGTAATCGGAACGACGAAGGATCTTGGGCAGGTACTCGATCGGTTCGAAGAAGAAGGCACGCCCGTGCAGTACGTGTATATCGCTTTGCCGATATCGGCGACCGGGCGCATTACGGAATTGGCCAACGAAATGTCCACCCGACTGGCGCACGTTTGCCTGGTACCCGACCTGTTCCACCTGAATATTCTGAACAGTCGGATCACCGACATAGGTGGACTTCCGGTCATCCACATGATCGACGAAGCTCCGCTCGATTTTCGCCGAGCTGTGAAGCGCATGATGGATGTGGCCTTTTCCACCGTCCTCTTGCTCGTCACGTCCCCCCTCCTTCTTCTCATCGCGCTGGCTGTCAAATTATCTTCCCGCGGACCCGTCTTTTACCGACAGGAGCGCATGGGTTTGAATGGTCAGACGTTCGATATGTTGAAATTCCGTTCCATGCCGGTTGGCACGGAAAAATCTACAGGGGCGGTCTGGGCAAAAGCCGGTGAGAACAGAGCCACGCGCGTCGGAGCCTTCCTGCGCAAGACATCGCTGGATGAGCTTCCTCAGTTCATCAATGTGTTGAAAGGTGACATGTCCGTCGTGGGTCCGCGTCCGGAGCGCCCGGTATTCATTGATCAGTTCCGGGGACAGATTCCGAAATACATGCTTCGACACAAGATGAAGGCAGGGATTACAGGTTGGGCCCAGGTCAATGGCTGGCGGGGCAACACGTCCATCGAGAAGCGGATTGAGTTCGATCTGTACTACATCCAGAATTGGTCGCTCAGGCTAGATTTTAAAATCATGCTCATGACCGTGTGGAAAGGGTTCGTCAACGAGAATGCCTATTGAAGTGCGCAGACCTGAAGGATAGCGGACTTTCCACTCATGATTCAGATTCAAAACATATCGCTGGCTTTTGGCTCCCAGGTCATCCTGGACAGAACCTCGTGGGGGCTTCGAATCGGCAAGCGGTTTGGCCTTGTCGGGCCCAACGGAGCAGGAAAATCGACGCTCCTGAAGCTGATTTCTGGTGAGCTGTCGGCCGATGACGGCAGCATTGTCTTTGCAGGACAGACCGTCGGCTACCTCCGCCAGGAAACGGAAGAAGTATCGATTGGAACGACGGTCTTGGAAGAAGCCATCAAAGCCTTTCAGGATACGCTTGATCTGGAGAAGGAAGAACAGCGCCTGATTGCTGCCATGGAGTCGCACGAGGACCATACGTCAGAGACGTATCAGCAGCTGATGCGCCAATTCGATGCGGTACACCAACAGCTGTTGACCCGAGAGATCCACCTCATCACACCCCGCACCCAGTCGGTACTGAGCGGGCTGGGATTCGAGGCGGACGACTTTGACCGGGATCTGTCTACGTTCTCGGGCGGCTGGCGCATGCGTGTAGCTCTGGCCAAACTGCTTCTTCGCCAACCGGATGTCCTCCTGCTTGACGAGCCGACAAACCACTTGGACATCGACTCCATTGACTGGCTGGAGACGTATCTCAAGTCCTACCCGGGGACGGTCGTCCTGGTCTCTCACGATCGCTACTTTCTGGACCGGATGGTGGATACGACGGTAGAGCTGATTCAGGGAAAGTTGACCGAATATGCTGGAAACTACAGTTTCTACTTGCAGGACCGGGTTGAGCGGCGCGAGTTGCAGCGCTCGGCATGGATTAATCAGCAAAAGATGATTGCCGACAATGAGCGATTCATCGAACGCTTCCGCTACAAGAATACCAAGGCCACCCAGGTCCAGTCCCGAGTCAAGATGCTCGAGAAGTTGGAGAGGGTGCCCGAACCTCCCTCAGACGAAGCAACCATTTCGTTTCGTTTTCCCGAACCGCCCAGGTCTGGAAAAGTGGTTATGGAATTGGAATCATTTTCCAAGACCTATCCCTCAGACCATGGACCGGACGTGGAAGTCTTCCGCAAGGCCGGTCCGATCCACATTGAGCGGGGCGACAAAATCGCTCTAATTGGGCGGAATGGGGCCGGCAAGTCGACCCTGGCCCGCATGCTGCTTGGTACTGAATCCTTTGACGGAGAGCGCAAAGAGGGCTACAACGCGGAAATCACGTTTTTCGCGCAGCACCAGGCGGAAACGCTTGATCGGAATCAGACGGCGCTGGAAGCATTGCGTTCGGCGGCACCGGATCGTTCTGAAACAGAATTGCGCACCCTGCTGGGTGCCTTCCTATTCCGTGGCGATGACGTATTCAAACCGGTAAAGGTGCTTTCGGGAGGGGAACGCAGCCGCGTCGCCCTGGCGCGGACATTGGCCTCGCCGGCCAACCTGCTCATCCTGGACGAACCCACCAACCACCTCGATATCCAGTCCATCGCCGTACTGGCCGAAGCGCTGCGCCAGTACACTGGGACGTTCCTGGTGGTATCTCACAACCGACACTTCCTCGACGAGATCGTTACCAAGGTGTGGCGCGCCGGCGCGAGTGAGGTTCAGCAGTTTGAAGGCAATTACAGTGACTATCTCTGGCAGGTCGAGCACGGTACCGCCCGCGCCGACGCGCCAAAGGAATCTGCCAAACTTGCTCCCAGACCAGATATCGCCTCTTCGAAAGGATCTGGCTCCCGTTCAAATGGCTCGTCCAGTAGCGGTCCCAAGACCAAGGAGCAGAAACGTCGCGAGGCGGAAGAACGCGCTCGCAAGCGTAAGCAGCAGATCAAGGCAAGCTCTTCCAGGACCGCAGGACTGAACGATTACCAACTGAAAAAAGAGTTTGAACAGGCCTCAACCGAGGTGGAGGAGCTCGAGTCCAAAGTCGCCAAGATGGAAGGTAAACTGGCAGACCCCTCGCTGTTCTCCGACCCGGTCCAGGGCAAAAAGCTCATGACGTCCTACGAGTCAGCCAAATCCAAACTGGATGAGAAGACGGCCTGGTGGGAGGAACTGGCAGAGGCTGTCACGGAACGGGAGCTGAGCCTCTAGCCGACTCACGGACCGGAAGTGACGATTCGCTGCGTCATAGCGGCACACCAGTAAAAAAGCGCTCATTCTCCGCAACCGGGGTCATTCCGAGTGGTTTTACGATCTGTGATTCGTCTTCTCCTCATAGCGTCTTTCCTGTCCTCCGGAATCTTCATTCCCGAAGCCAACGGGCAGCTAGCCAAACTGCCCAGACCTGACTCCTTGGGTTCCGTGTTTTTTGGAGGGGCCGTCGCGATAGACGGAGATTGGGCTATTGTCGGTGCTACAGGAGATGATCGCTGTGGATTGAATGCAGGATCCGCATGGGTGTATCGTCGTGACGGATCTTCCTGGAAGGCGACTCAACGCCTCGAAGCTTCTGTATGTGAGGAAGGCGCGTTCTTCGGAAAGGCCGTTGCGCTGGATGGTAAGCGCATTGCCGTTTCGGCATTCCGGACTTTCATCGGACGCGCTGTCTCCAACCACGTGTATGTCTTCGAACTGGAAGACGACGTTTGGACGCAAACCGCCAGGCTGTCGAGTCCAGATCGGGACGCGTCAGGTCCATTTGCATCGTCCATCGATCTGGATGGAGATCGTCTTCTGATCACTTCCGCCGGGGATGCTTCAGGCAGCGGTGCCAATGGCAAAGGATTCGTATTTCGTGCATCTGACGACGAATGGTCCCTGGAATCCACGCTTGTAAGTCCCCTGCCCCTTGGATCCGGCACGCTGGGAACGTCCGCAGCCATGGATGGGCGATGGGCAGTGGTGTCCGGTTCAACCTATTCGAGGCAGCAGCCGGGATTCGTGGCCGTGTACCGACGCGATGGTGATGCGTGGTCCCATCATACCACCGTACGCGGCGTCGACGGATTCTTCATTGATGTCGATATCCGGGATGACCTTCTTTTGATTGGTGAGTCGCGAGGCGGGTCCCAGGGATCGGGCAGTGCCAACCTGCTTCGTTTCCGCGATGACGAATGGCAACGCCTGGTTACGCTGCGCCCAAAATCACCCTATGCAGCGGGAGCGTTTGGAACCCGTGTGGCACTCGGCAACGACGTCGTCTTGGTCTCCGGGTTCGACGAACAGCTCGAGCTGGACTTCAACGTAGACCAGGTTGTGTACGTATTCGAATCGTCGCGAGACGGTTGGCGTCAACGCCGTGTCATTGATGTAGGTGAATCCGCGTTCGGGGCAGCCATCGCGCTGGACCGCGACAAAGCACTGATTGGCCAAGCGGCCGAAGGAATCCGTGGCCACGTTTACATGGCCACGATCAAATAGCTGTTGTCTCGTCGATCCGCTCAGTCGCTGCTCGGAAATCGAGGGATGTACGTGTGGCAGTATGGTGAGCCACCCGTCTTGGCGTAATAGTCTTGATGGTACTCCTCGGCCTCGTATACCGGACCGGCAGCCGTGACTTCCGTGGCCACATCCAGTCCTTGCTCGATCAGGATTCCAATCAGTTTTTCGGCAACCTCACGCTGGTGCTCATCCAGGTAGTAGATGGCGGATCGGTACTGGGTACCGACATCGGGACCCTGACGATTGACTTGAGTCGGATCGTGCGTTTCAAAAAAGAGCCGCGCCAGCGTCTCGTAATCGGTTTGGGTCGGATCCCAGGTTACCTCAACCACTTCGGCGTGACCAGTCGTTCCCCGGCATACTTCCCGGTACGCAGGATTCTTGACGTGGCCGCCTGAAAAACCAACCCGAGTAGTCAGTACGCCTTGGGCGCGTTGCATGAAATGCTCTGTACCCCAGAAGCAGCCGGAAGCGAAAATGGCGCGATTCGTCATGGTTTCAATACTCGTGCTTTACGGCAATAGGTTTACCGGTAGTGAGATTACTGGTCGCTTTTGAAAACAAGCGAAATGGAATTCACACAGTGGCGGGTGTTCTTTGCGGTAAAACGCTCTCCGATGAACACGTGCCCAAGATGCCCGTCACACTGTGCGCAGATGATTTCGGTGCGACGGCCATCGGCATCCGCTACCCGTCTTACCGCCCCCGGGACTTCCTCGTCAAAGCTGGGCCATCCGCAACCGGATGAAAATTTATCAGCACTTTGATACAAAGCAGCATCGCACTGTCTGCAGTGATACGTTCCAGACTCGTAGAAATTGTCGTACTCGCCGGAATAGGGAGCTTCCGTGCCTTTATGGAGGATGACTCGAGCTTCTTCAGGGGTCAGCGATCGCATGGTAGATGGGTCAGGAAGGAGAGCACTATCGTACAAGACTTGTGTTGCCCGAACCGTTCCAGCGTTTCTCCGTTTTTAAGGTTTGGTCGAACCGGCTCAGTACTTTTGAAGCCGAAAGCTTTTTTGAGGACTTTCAATCATGAGGTCAGCCTGAAATTGGACTAATTTTTGCCCCGTTGAAAGGCATCTGATACCCATTCACCCTCTTTTTGCCGTTGTCGGGCTTTTCATGACGTATGTGGTACGCCGAACGCCCACCAGGTTGGTATGAATCGCATGCACCGTCTCAGTTTCTTTTCTCTTTTCGCATTTCTGGGTCTCTCCCTTGGACTGCCTTTCGTTACGGAAAGCCACGCTCAACGCGTGGAGCTCAGACACCAACCCCACGAGGTCCAAGTCACCCCTGAAGGAGCCCACTCAGACGGGCTGAACGTGATACACCGAACGCCTGAGCTGTTGAATTCCCCGGAAGGCCGTGCAGCACTTGCCGAACTACATCGTTTGAAGAATTCAGGGCAGTTACCTAAAAATGATGGGAGTACTTCACCCTTCACTCCGGGAGATGAACGCACCTTCCAGTTACTGGACTTCAGGACGTGCACGACCAGTAGCGGATGCCAGTACTTCAGCGAGACGTTTACCCTGATGGTTAGCGAGTCCCGATTCAACCTGTGGATTGCCAACCCCGACTTGGCGTCAAACGGCGGGCGGCTGGTAGAGTCCGACTGGCTGGAGTTTGCAGTGGCTCTTGGCACATCGACCCCGCAGGACTCGTGGGATCCAAGCTTGGGAATCATCGAAATCGATGAATCTGTTTTCGGCCCACCGTCCGACATTGACGGCAATGGCAAAGTGGATGTACTGGTTCACGACATCAAGGACAATTTCGACCCGGGATCGGGTAATATCACATTTACCGCCGGATACTACTCCCCAGCTGACCTGACCAACGGTAACGGCGCGGATATCATCCACCTGGACACCTATCCCTCCATTTATCGATCAGATGGCTCCCGACGCGGATCTGAATTTGTTCTACAAACGATTGCGCACGAATACCAGCACCTGATTTTCGCTGTTCAGCACGGCGGTGGAGACTTGACGTTCATCGATGAAGGACTGGCTGAATGGGCTGAAGTGGTAAATGGTTACACACCTCGATCCATCACTTACCTCGGGGAGGCAAGTGAGCTGACACGCTCGATGCTCGATTGGCGCGATGCAAACAGCGAGCCGTACGGAGGGCCCATGGGTCAGGACTATCAACGCGGCGGGCTATTCCATCACTACCTGGCAGAACGTCTGGGCACGGACTTAGTCGGAGCGATAGCACGCAGCGATGGGTCGGGCGTGGGAAATTATACCAAACTGATGACGGACAATTTCCTGGACGTTTCCTTCCTTCGGGACCTTGTTCAAGGGTTTCATGCGGCTAATCTGATCAATGATCAGTCGCTGAACCCCGCATTCGGATACGAGAGCTCCTTCAGATCCTCTATCGGAGCCACCGGGTTCCAGACCATCGACGGATCCCTGGCGTCAACGTCCTCCACCAACGGAAACTTGAATCCTGGAGCTGTCAGATACCTTCGCTGGACGCAGGTGGGTGACTTCACGCTCAACATCGGAGCGTCCTCAGGCGCGGATCGGATGATGCCGCTGTTGTTCTACCGCCCAGCGTTTGGCACAATGCGGCAAGTCACCCCCGAAGTCGCGGGCGAACCAACTACCGTCACAGGCAATTTTGAAGAGGTCTACCTGGTATTGCCGCACGTCGATCTTTTGACATCCGCCCCCGCCTCATTCAGCGTCAACGCTTCCTGGGCAACGTTTTCAGGTTCAGCCCAATTCGAAGAAATCAGTTACGATAACGGTCAAGCGGCTACTTCCAGCGGAAACCTTATCGGATACGGCCTCGGAGGCAGCTTGCAGGCCTCGCTGCCCGCCAGTACCGAGTTCGCCAATGTGTTTGATGTGCCCGAGGGTGGGGCGCTCTCCTCAGTCGATATATCGATGCTTTTCTTCGAGAACCTCAGTGGGGTCACCGTCACTTCGAGCGTAAAAGATTTCACGCTGAAAGTATACGACGACCTCGCTGGAGAGCCGGGTAACCTCATCCTTGAGAAGGAACTCGCCTGGTCCGCAGGTGCCAGCACACCTCAGCTCACCTTTCAGACCATAGATTTGAGCGGAGACATAGGTGTTCTTCAGAATTACCAGGGGCGGGTATATGTGAGTGTATCTGACGCGGGATCAGACGACAATCACATTTTCCTCCCCTTTTCCAATCTGCAAGTCACGGACACGCCCAGCTTCATGTACTTCGATTTCTCGAATTCGGGATTGGGATGGGCCTCTTTCGATGGAATCACCAGTGGAGACGGTTCCAGTGTCTTCGACGGCTTAGTGGTACCAATCCGGGCAAAGATCAATCTGGTTGGGGGCGCTACAGATACCGAAACAGATGCGACGCTGCCCCGAACCCTCGCTCTTCAACAGAACTATCCCAACCCGTTCAATCCGAGCACGCAAATCCGTTTCAGTCTTCCACAGACATCTGACGTGAGGCTTCAGGTGTTCGATTTGCTCGGTCGAAATGTTGCTACGCTGGTCAACGGCCCCATGAGCGCAGGGCAACATGAGGTCACCTTCGATGCCGCAGACCTGACATCGGGGCTGTACCTCTACACGATCACGGCTGGAGCACAACGAATTTCGCGGACGATGACGCTCATCAAGTAGGGCCGTCCCACGCGACGAACCCTTGCTGGGAGCGAAAACCAATTACGGAGTATCTGGACCGGCTAATTGTCGAGAACCAGATCCTGGACCGTTAAACGGGTGAAGGGTCGGCCATTCCATTCGCCCAATCGGACCACTCCGGTAACCCGGGCCCGGGCAGGCGTCATCAGGGTTGCCTGATCCTGTTCCGACAGGTCCAGCAAGTACCAATTGTTGTCGTCCGTGATCAGCACAACCTCCTGGAAGGGAACGTTTCCGCGCACCGTAATGTCGCCGAATACCGAAATCGGCTCCGTCTGAAAGGTGTTTACTGGGGCGGAGCAACCCGCTGTACTCATGAGCAGGAGCACGCAAGCAGCGGCAAGAACACCGTATCGCAACCTCGTCCGGTAACATGCTGGACATTGGGTAACGGTGGAAGAATATGAGAAACCCATGACACGACCTCACGGTTAGTAGCGTTGTTAACGGAGGACATTACAGAAAACATGCCACGTCAGCTACTCATCACATCCCATGTGTTCTGCACAACGCTGCTGGCGGCATTATTCGCATTCATGACGCCTGGAGCAGCTTTGTCCCACACGAGCGTAGAGAACGAAAATGTAGACTCCACTGGACGGCATGTCCACTCGGAAACGATTCTCAATGACGGATCGAACCTGACCTTCTCGCATGGAGACCATGTCCACCACGGCGATTCCTCATGGTGTGGCACCGACCTTTCAAGTCCTGAATCTCTTCGCATTTTGGAACAGGTGCGAAAGGACCGGCTAGCCGGTCGCTATCCAATCCTTCGGAAGGGCAGCCTAGACCCGGAGATTGGCGAAAGACAATCGTTCAACGTCAGTGAAGGAGGTGTGACATCCCTCGAATTTGAACTGGTGGACAAGACTACGCTGTATCACCTCTGGGTGGAAGTAAGCGAACTAGCCAATGAAAACGTGGACCAGGGCAAAGTTGACCAACTGAGGGAATCCGTCCTCGAGAGTACTCCTGCTCGCTCCATCAATCCGAACCAAGGCACATTTGCCAATAACCACGATGTGTTTGGACTTCCGCCCAATGTGGATGGAGACGGAATTGTGGACATTCTCATGTACGATATCGGTCGAGGTACTGGGAGCAAGCTGGGCTATTTCTGGCCGGCTGATCAGCTTGTCGACTCACCGTCCGGGAATGGGCGGGATATCCTGTACCTGGATTCAAACGAAGGAACCCGCAATTTCTCCACGCTCGCAGTTATCGCTGCGCACGAGTATGCTCATTTGATCCACTTTGCCTTCGGCTCGGATCAGACCTTCGTTTCGGAGGGTCTGGCAGAGTATGCCATGGTCATGAACGGCTTCTACTGGAGGGGTGTCAACTTTACCTCCAGCGTCACCGAGCTGTCGTTGCCTCTCTTCACGTGGCGATCGGATCAGGGTTCGGTGGGTGCGCGCGGCTATGAACGCAGCGGCCTGTTTTTTACGTATGTCGGTGAGCAGATGGGGGCGGATGTTGTCGGTCAGATGATGCGCATGGGGAGGAAAGGGCCCACTGGCGTGGACTCCATTCTGGCGCTGCAAGGGTCTTCATTGCTGGAAGTCATTCTGGATTATCATACCGCCAATCGAATCAATGACCGTTCCGTAGACTCAAGATTCGGATACGTAGAACCGGAGCGATCGGCACACCGCTCACCGCTCATGTCCCCACCTGTTAACGGTGAGGTACCCTCCTCAACAGGCGAAGGAGGCTTCACGGTTCAATTCGACGAGAAGATCAATGGAGGTTCAGTTCATTATTTCCAGCTGACAAAAGCAGCCGACCTATCAGTTACTTACGATACGCCTGATCCGACCGGGCTTTTCTATGACCTGAAAGTGCTGCGCCATCGGGCCCGGCTGATCCTTGAAGCTGCAGACGGGACGATAAGCTACCGAGACGTGAGCCCGTCGAAGGACCCGTTTACCGTGGATGGTCAGTATGACGCCATCACCATTGTATTCGCGCATGGAGATCCTCGCATCCCCGGGGCTGAGAGAAGCACCATGTTTGCGCAGTGGACCCCGTTATCGATGGCCACGGACGTGGTCGATCAGGAAGTCCTGCCGGCCCAGCTTTCCCTTCATTCTGTTTATCCGAATCCGTTCTCAGGAACGGCGCATGCGTCGTTCGAACTGGACCGAACACAAGCAGTCACCCTTGAACTGGTCGACCTGATGGGACGTGTTCGACTTACGACAGAGCTTGGCATTCTGCCCGCTGGGGTGCACGAAACCGCTTTGAACGGTCGAGGCATCGCTTCAGGGACGTATTTGCTGCGCATTATCGGGCAGTCATCGGCGGAAGCGCGCAGCGTGACCGTTATTCGCTGAAGCCTAACCTGTCGGCTAGGCCGTACGGACCCTGAGGTTGACCATGACCTCTGCCTCGGACGTGCCAATCAGCTACTCCAGGCGGTGCTAGTCGGGCCGGTAGATACGGTAGATACGGTCGCCTGCATCATCCGAAACCAGAAGCGATCCGTCGGACAAGTATTCCAGATCTACCGGCCGTCCCCACGACTCTTCTCCTTGCAGCCATCCTTCAGCGAAGGGCTCGTAGGAAACCGCGCTGCCTGCGCTATCCAGGGTCACTTGCGTCACCCGGTATCCAATCTTCTCGCTTCGATTCCAAGAACCGTGTTCTGCAATCAGGATGCGATCCGGAAGGGCCTCCCCGTCTTCCTGCATGAATTCCATACCCAGCGGGGCTACATGCGGGCCCAACTCCTGCACGGGAGGCGTGAAGTCCGCTGCCACAAAGCCCTCGCCAAATTCAGGGTCGGGAATATCGGCTCCATGGATATGGGGAAACCCAAAGTCCATACCCGCTTCGGGCGCATGATTCAATTCGCAGGGTGGGATGTCATCGCCCATATTGTCCCGACCATTATCGGTAAACCACATCTCTGCGGTTTCCGGATGCCAGGTGAAACCGACCGTATTGCGTACACCGCTCGCAAACACCTCCTGGTCCGTCCCGTCCGGGTTCATGCGAAGGATAGCCGCATACGGATCCCCTCGGTCACACACGTTGCACGGGGCTCCAACGGGGACATAGAGCTTGTCGTCCGGCCCGAAAGCGATGTACTTCCACCCATGATGTCGGTCCGTGGGCAACTCTTCGGTAACCACGACCGGCTCCGGTGGATTGTCGAGCCGGCTTTCTATGTCGTCATACCGGAGGATCCGGCTGACCTCTGCAACAAAAAGGGCGCCGTCGCGGAAGGCTACACCATTCGGCATCTGCAGATCTTCAGCCAACACGTAACGCTCCTCGGCAACGCCGTCACCGTCCAAGTCACGAAGGGCATGAACTTTCCCTGCACCCCGCGTGCCCACGAAAAGAGTGCCGGATGGAGAAAGGTCCATGGAGCGCGCGTTGTCCACGCTATCGGCGAAGACGCTGATCTCATACCCTTCCGGGAGATTGATCAGATCGAGCGTGGCGTCGTTGGGATCTTGAGGCTCCGGCAAACAGCCTGTCATGATCAGAGCAAAAAAGCCGACAAGAAAACCGGTGTGTATGAGAATCGGTTTGTTGCTGAATTCGTGGGACTGATCGACCATCATTCATCACCCGTTTGAAGCTGAAAAGGAAAGGCACCCTGAATCACCATGCTCACATCGAGTGCTTGTTTTTCATTGTAGCCACCAGTGAGGGATGTGTAGTTGAAGATGTCGACGATGGTGCCGATCAGGCAGAATCCTGCAGTAAACAAGTAGGCGATTCCCATGCCGGCTTGACCTAAATAGAACCGGTTCACACCGGCAATTCCGACGAAAGCCAGCAGCGTGGTGAGGAGTACCGTGGTTTCATCCTTGCGACGTTCCCGATACACCCGGGCAAACTGCTCTGCCTGCTCTTCAGACATCTCCGTCATGATGCGGGCAATCGTCAGCTGCTCGTCCCCTTGCAGCTCGGGCATGTATTTGATGACTTTCGACATGGGAGATTTCGATTATTTCAAGGAAGGGACCGCTCCGAAAATGCGTGACGAAGCAGCGAGGTGATACGCGTAATCAGAATGCCAAGTACAACGGGGGAGAACCAGTGGGTCTGAACGGCAAGCAGCCATTCTCCGCGGAAAAGATAACCCATGGCATGGCCCAGTCCGCAGCCGGGGCAACCCGGTAGACCAACCGCCTTGAACAGGCAGAGATCAATAGCAGACGGCAGCGTGGGATCTGCGGAACCGACGGCAGCCAATCCCACCATCCAAAGAACAGCCTCCATCAACGCCTGTGGTGAGGAACGCATGCGAATCCCGAACACGGCATGACTGTCCAACGTTGCGTTCGGGTCAATCGCCTGCGACATAACGGCAACGTGCGACGAGTCAACGTATGAAGGGAGCTTCATTTAACCGGAAGACGGGGTACGGAAATAACAATCGTTGTACTATCTTGATCGAAGGCGAAGCTGACCACATTGGGGTGCAGTGCCTCGCGCCGATGCCCCCATCATACGGAATTGACCAAAGCGGGATTCGCCGCCCGCCCATTCAGCGTAATAGAATCATGCCGTACGTTGTTACCGAAGCCTGCATCAACTGCAAGCACACCGATTGTGTTGAAGTATGTCCCGTGGACTGTTTCTATGAGGGACCCAACTTCTTGGTCATCCATCCGGATGAGTGCATCGATTGCAACGCGTGTGTGCCAGTATGCCCGGTGGAGGCCATCTATGCAGATGATGAGCTTCCGGAAGAGCTGGCCCACTACGCCGAGTGGAATACGTACTTGGCCAACCAGTGGCAGACGCTCGGATACAACATCACCGAGAAAAAAGACCCGTTGCCGGACGCTGAAGAGTGGGCCAACAAAGAGAAAACCGAACAGGACATCCTGACCTGGGAAGCCGACGCATAAATCGTTGGCCTTACGCGTGGATGGAATGATCCATCCCGCCGACTGAGCAGTACATGAAGGGCGGGGCGCCTTTGGCGCCCCGCCCTTTGTCTATTCTGTCTCTCGAAGAACCCTTAGGCCATACTTGTTACCGTGCCTGCCTGGCAGAGATATCTAGTTTACTACCAGAGTCTTCGTAGCCGTGCGTCCTGCGGATTGCAACCGAAGGAAATAAACACCTGAAGGCACATTGAACGTATCCCAAGTCAGGGAATGTGCACCCGCGTTCTGTTGGGAATCAACGATGGTGGCGACTCTGCGACCCAGTCCGTCGAAAACGTGCAGACGAACGGCTCCTGCCTCCTCAAGGGACCATGATAGCCTTACCAGACCATCGGTTGGATTGGGAAATGCATCATTGAGTCCAAATTCTGATTCGATCGTGAAGGCATCTGTTTCGGTTTGCGACCTGAATTCGATCGAGAATAATCGCCATGTGTCTGAGAATCCGCCCTCCCCATCGGATGCCGCCTGGACGCGAATCTGCACTTCGTCGCCCGCATAGCCCGACACGTCGAATCGGGCCTGCTCGCGCATGATCGAGCCGACAAATGCTCGGCGGCCGTTGATAGGTGCTGCCCCATCGAGACGTGCAGTGCCCGGGTATCCTCCTTCTGGCGTCAGATCAGACCACGTGCGTCCACCGTCGTTTGATATCTCAAGCAGACCCGCAGACCCTCCATCAAAAGAGGCCTCATGATCCAGAACGAGCAACTGTTCAAGTGCGTTGGTCTCCGTGAACCGAGGCTCAAGGACCAACGCTGAACTGGCCGTTGGTATGGACATGGAAAAATGCCACTCGCCCGCTTCCTCATGCCAGCTTCCGGTTGACCACACCGAGGTCAAGGCTTCGTTCGCTGCAAACAGTCGGAATCGCACTTCGAATGGCCCAGCCGTCGTCTCATTGCCGTTCGGATCTGAAGCGCGCACGGAGTACGTGAGCACGTCGCCTGGCAGCGGGGCGTTTACGAATTCGGCGACCGAGACGAACGTCCCTAGATCCCCCTGCGCTTGCGTCATCCGAGCGCTCGCGCTCGATGTGCTGGCGCGTGATGTCATTGTCCAATCCACCCAGACATCCTGTACCCCAGAGATGTCAAAGGCCATGATTTCAATGTGCGGAGGTGCCGTCTGGGTTGATGAGATTCTGGTTTGTGCCGGCACCGAAGTGAACTCTGGAGCAGCAGACTCCTCATTCAACTGGGTGACCAGCCTGATCCCATCGAGCAACCAGCCGGCAAACCGGTCGGCTTGCCCATCGTTTCCATTATCCGAACCAAAGACAAATTGGATCTCGAGTCCATCCTCAGATGGCAACGACATCGTAGCACGCCGCCACCCGTAGCTGAAACCGCCAAATGCAGCGTGACCAGCCAACGGATTTCCTCGCCCGGACTCAATCGATGCCGGATATCCACCTTGAGGCGTCAGTGCCGTCCAAGAGGGGGTTGAAAGACTTCGGTACTGAACCACGCCTCCATCTAGAATGCTTCCCCCAGACCCCGAAGGATCCATCGGGCCGCTGAATTCCGTGTCGTAATAGTGCCAAAATTCGAGGTAGGCATCGGAAATCCGACCCAGATTGATGGGCACCATCCTCACAGCCGTACTGCCTGCCGACTCGGAATATGAACCCCCCGGGGCCGTACCAACCACCGGGCCTGCACCAGGAGAGGTCAGTGTTCCATACGTCGGCACCTCTACTGACCACCCTGTTTCCAGGAGTAGATCAGATCCTGCCGAGACGTCGATGGCGCGCAAAAGCGCTCCGGCCTGAACCACACGCTCCACGACTCCAGAAACAGGATAACGAGCAACATTTCCACTGCTGGATGCATCCTGGGCTTCCAGCCAGTAACGAATGCGACTTCCGTTTTCAATCACAACCAACGCGGCCGGGAAAGCGATATCAAACGATCCATTCCCGTCAGCAATGAGCTCCTCGCCCGAAGCCACTTCGATGCCATCCGGATCAAGAACAGACCAGAACAGCCGCACCGATGCAATTCCGAAATTGTCCCGGGCAGATCCCGAAATATGGATTGGCCACCCTTCAAATGTCACTTCAATCGGAGGAGCATGATCCAAGTCAGGCGCTTCCGTATCCGTGCCTACCTGGAAAAAGTGAGGCGCTTCCGGAGCCGTTTCGGGCTCGTAGGTTACGTTGCCAAGTTGGTCTTCGGCGCGAACATAATAGTAGACCGTGTCGAGCTCGGTGGGAAGCACAAGGGGAGCTGAAAACCGATTTGGATCATTGGTGTCCCGCTCCATAGCAACGCTGACTTCGCTGAATGTACGTCCCCGATAGACCAGCTCGACCGAACTAAGAGCCGAGGAAACACCTGCCACCGTCGCTCCAACTGAAATCGTTTCACCCGTTGTTTCGGTACTCAGCAGTGGAACGTGTTCAATGACAGGGCCATACGCGGAAGCATCAATCAGGCCCCTGGTTGAGAACACCTCGATCAACACCTCCAGATGTGCTCCTCCATAATAATCCGTATCTGCCTGAATGACGGCTTGCGCCGCATCCATGAACGTAACCGGCGATCCCAGATAATAGTGCGACAGCAGAACCAGATGATCCGTCAAGTCCCTACCCAGCTGATCCCATACTTGCATGAGTGTAGCCGCCCAGAGCATGCCGTCACTGTAGATGAAGCTACCGCAGGAGTTGCTGGTCGCCGTACAAACGTCGGCGGGATACGTCCCATTGTTCTCCAGGTATCGGCCGGACCAGATGGCCCCCTCTCCCGAATCCCACAAGAATACCCAGCGCCAATCATTCCGTAAGGACTGACCCGATTCGACCAGATTCCTGTAGTAGGAGCCCTGCCAGTAGTCGGCAAATCCCTCATGGAGGGCGCTTCCCTCCTGTGTAGCCAATAGATTTGGTGCGGCACCATTGAGCAATGCATGCCCGTATTCGTGAATGACCACCGACGGGTCCTCTGCGTCATCAACTCCCCCCGTGCCAAAACCAATCATGTTCTGTGCAGGATAATAGAACGAGTTGTCGCTGGTCAGTGCTTGAGGATTGACGTCCACGCCGTTGTTCTGCACATCAAGGATACCCAGACTCTGAACGTAGCGCTGATTCAGATCGATGTGATAGTAGGCGTTGACCGCTTCGAATCGATCGTCCGAGCGATCAAAAAAGAAGTCATCCGGCCCGTCCATCGCCGGAGGAGTGTATACCGTCGTGCCGGCTCGATTGCGGCCCATAATTCGAACGTGTGGCCCTTCCAGAACCCACTTGCCATCCGCATCTTGCGTAATGTCACGCAACGTTACCGTCTTTCGCACAGCATCCAGAGCTGTATTCGTCGCATCATTGTTATCGACATACGGAGCCCCGTAGGACTGACCCGACTCGAACAACGGATCCGGATCATACACGTAGCCTGAGCCATCCGAGCGCAAGGACCCTATGGAATGCTCTGGGTGGGCATGATCCTCAGCGGGATGATGAGCCAGCGCCTGATTATACCAGGACAATACGATCCCATCGCGTGCATCAACCCACACCTTCAGCTCAGCCGGCTCGTCCTCGGGCCAAACGACCATCTCCCAGGCCAGCCTGGGGGCTGCGGGGTCGTGGATCACCAACCGTGGATCAGATACGGCACCCCTTCCTGATGCCAGAGCCAGTACTGCAGCTTGGGAAGCCGCGCCAGGAGTAATCCCGGGATTGACGTCAAAGAGGTGTTCATCCGCCTCGACGCGCTCGAACGCACTGGTCACCATACTGACCCGGCCAGCATGGTCCATATTCACACGGACTGACCTGCCGGCCACTGGAAGACCACCAAAGGTCTGCTGATACGTCAGGTGGCGGCTACGAGACCTGCGCTCGTCACGCACGAGCTTCAGCTCCGCTTCGGGTGCATCCCAACCAAATCGTTCACGCTCTGCACGAAGAAATGCATCTGGATTCCCGAATACCTTCCGTTCCGCCTGTCGGTATGCAGCTCGGACCACCCCGGAACGCGTGTCAATCCGGACCGGACCCATGGTCTCGGTCTCGAAAGCAGGTATTCCTTGTCGGTTGGCAGCGCGTTCGTCTTGTCGCGCCGATGCGTCCAACGGAATGAGCAGTAATACACCGCAAAATGCGGCAGCCAATGGGGACAGCCTGAAAACGGGCATGTGATACGATTCCAAAAATGAAAAGCGAGTGCTCAAGTACGTGATGGTCAGGTGATATGCGCTCAAGAGCACCCCTCACGCACTAATCGTATCAGTTCTTATGCCAAAGTAGATGCGGCTGATTTCAGGGCGTCCACGTGATCCAAGGCTTCCCACGAGAATTCGTTCCGGCCGAAATGACCGTACGCCGCAGTATTCACGTAGCCGGGTTTCAGAAGATCCAATCGCTCAATGATGGCCTTGGGACGCAAATCGAATACATCCTTTACTACCCTCACGAGCCGATCGTCACCCAACCGGCCGGTACCGTAGGTGTCGACATGAATGGAGATGGGGTCTGCAACGCCAATAGCATAGGCAACCTGAACGAGGACCTCATCGGCCAAATCTGCCCCAATGAGGTTTTTGGCCACATGGCGTGCAGCGTAGGCCGCACTTCGATCCACTTTCGAAGGATCCTTGCCAGAGAATGCGCCTCCGCCGTGTGCGCCCTTTCCGCCGTATGTATCCACGATGATCTTGCGGCCCGTCAGCCCTGTGTCTCCATGGGGTCCTCCAATCACGAACTGACCGGTCGGGTTCACGTGCAAAATCAGATCGTCATCGATCAAGTCGGAAGGAATCACCCTTGGTATGAGGTGGGAGCGAACATCACGCTTGATCGTCTCCAACTCGACCCCTGGGCCGTGCTGGGTGGAAACCACGACCGTGTGCACGCGCTTGACGGTGCGACCATCCTCCTCATACTCCACGGTGACCTGCGCCTTCGAATCGGGACGCAGATACGGCATGATCTTCTCATTCTTACGGATCGAGGCCAACTCGCGCATCAATCCATGGGAGAAGCTCAGCGCCATGGGCATGAACTCAGCTGTTTCCTTCGAAGCATAGCCGAACATCATTCCCTGGTCACCAGCACCTTGATCCAGATGAAGACCTTTGTCATCATCCACACCTTGTGCGATATCAGCACTTTGCTCGTGAATCGTCGTCAGCACTCCGCAAGAATCGCCATCGAAGCGAAGAGCTGGATCCACATAACCAATGTTGCGAATGACGTCGCGCGCAACGTCCTGAACATCCACATACGCCTGTGTAGTCACTTCGCCCGACAAAACAACCAGGCCAGTGGTCACCATGGTCTCCACAGCGACGCGACTGTTCGGGTCTTGTGCCAGCATGGCATCAAGGATAGCATCAGAAATCTGATCCGCGACCTTGTCGGGATGGCCCTCAGAGACGGATTCGGAAGAAAACAGGTAGGACATGAGCTCGCGTGAATTGAAGTAGTCGGGTAAAACGCTGGTTCACAAGGGATGATTCAGCCATTTTGCGAAGGTTGGATCAAGCGATCCGTCCCAAATTGCTTCTGCCTCTGACGAGGCGTAGTTTTCGTGCTTGCGTGCCTCTTACTGTCCCCCAACGGGCTGTTTAAAGGCATGTTACGGGCGCATTGCCCGCGGTTTTTCATCCACATTCAGGAGAACACGTTATGTCCGATATCGCAGCCAAGGTACAGTCGATCATCGTTGAGAAGCTGGGCGTTGACGAAGCAGATATTTCTGATGATGCATCCTTCACCAACGACTTGGGAGCCGACTCCCTTGACACGGTAGAGCTCATCATGGAGTTCGAAAAAGAATTCGACATCACGATCCCAGATGAAGACGCAGAAAAAATCGCCACCGTTGGTGACGCTGTGTCCTATCTGACCGAGAAGTCTGCCTGATCAGGCGGGACTTCCTTTCCCCTTCCCACCCCAGATCCTTAATCTCGCATGAGTCGATCTACCCGCAGGGTTGTCGTAACGGGAATGGGCGCACTGACGCCGATTGGAAACGATCCAGAGACGTTCTGGTCCTCCATGATGGCGGGCAAAAGCGGTGCTGCCCCCATTACCTACTTCGACACCGAGCCCTACGCGACGAAGTTCGCTTGTGAACTGAAGGATTTTGATGCAACGGCCCTTCTCGGTCGGAAGATTGCACGTCGGCTTGATCCGTTCAGTCAGTATGCCATGGTCGTCGCCGATCAGGCCCTTGCCGATGCCGGAATCAAATCTGATGAGTTGACAAGGGAAGAGCAAGAGCGGATTGGGGTCATCTACGGCTCTGGTATTGGAGGCCTGCAGAGTCTCTTTTCCCAGGCAGGAATTCTGAAAGATGACGGACCTCGTCGAGTGTCCCCGTTTTTCATCCCGATGATGATCCCGGATATCGCCGCCGGCCATATTTCAATCCGTCACGGATTACGAGGCCCGAACTACTCGTGTGTTTCAGCTTGCGCTACCGGCAACAACAACATCGGCGACGCCTTCATGCTGATCCAGCTTGGACACATGGAAGCAGCTGTCACCGGCGGTAGCGAAGCCAGCGTTTCTGAAATGGGGGTAGGTGGTTTCAATGCGCTCAAGGCGTTGTCCACCCGCAATGAGGAGCCAGAAAAGGCCTCCCGCCCATTCGATGCAACCCGTGATGGCTTCGTGCTCGGAGAGGGCGCTGGTGCACTGTTCATAGAAGAGCTGGAGCATGCGAAAGCCCGCGGTGCGCGTATTTATGCCGAGATCAAGGGTGTAGGTATGAGCGGTGATGCGCATCACATCACGGCCCCGGATCCGAACGGCCTGGGAGCTCGCAACGCGATGCTTGCCTCCCTCCGCGATGGAAATCTGAAACCAGAGGAAGTCGACTACCTCAACATGCACGGTACGTCGACCGGTCTGGGTGATGTGGCGGAAACGGCGGCCATCAAAGGCGTATTCGGCGACCACGCATATAAAATGAATGTGTCGTCTACGAAGAGCATGACGGGGCACCTGCTGGGAGCAGCCGGTGCCGTCGAAGCCATCGCAGCCATCGGTGCGATCACGCATCAGACGATCCCCCCAACCATCAACTTCGAGCATCCCGATCCGGACTGTGACCTGAACTACACGTTCAACGAGCCAGTTCAGCGGGAGGTGAATGTCGCCATGTCGAACGCCTTCGGCTTCGGTGGTCACAACACCAGCATCGTGTTTGCCAAGTACGAAGAGTAATCCTGCTTCGACTTGACGCTAGTACGCTGAACGGGGCGCGGACGAAAGTCCGCGCCCCGTTTTTCATTCATGTCCCGCGAGCGGTTTGTATTCTGAAGACACAACTCCGCTTCGCTTCCTATGAATGGTTGGGCTCGACCCATCTGGCCAGTAATGACATCACTCCGCCCGTTTGCAACCTTCCTCCTTCTCGGACTCATCCTTCAAGCCTGCCAATCGGTGGAGCCCGTTGTGCAGCAACCTCTGCCGGGCTTCCATGAACGCAGTCTGATTCATAACGGCGAATCCCGTGTGTACCAGATTTACGTTCCGCCAGGATATACCAGTCAGCAATCATGGCCCGTGGTCATGTTTCTGCACGGAGCAGGGGAACGTGGGTCAGACGGCATCATGCAGACCCGGGTTGGACTGGGGCCGGCCATGCTGATGTATCCCGAGCGCTTTCCAGTCATCGGAATCTTTCCCCAACTTCCGAACGACACATCGTGGCGCCCGGAGACGGAGTCCATTGCCTTGACGGCTCTCGATCAAACGATCAAGGAGTTGTCCGTCGATGAGGACCGTGTCATATTGACTGGATTATCCATGGGTGGCCACGGTAGCCTGTACCTGGGCACGCGTCATACCGACTTGTTCGCCGCGATAGCTCCTGTTTGCCCTACGGTAGGCGATTCGGTTGGGTACCCCTTCCTGGGGGGTAGCAGTTATGAGGAATCCATCGCTACAGCCGCCTCGTCGTTGACCGATGTACCTGTCTGGTTATTCCATGGCGATGAAGATCAAGTATTCTCAGCTCAGATCTCCCGAGATCTCACCCTCGCTCTGCAGGAAGCGGGAGGTGACGTGCGATACACCGAATTCCAGGGAGTCGGACACAATTCATGGGACCCGGCATACAGCATGCTCGACTTTGCCGAATGGGTACTCATGGCCGAACGGCCCAAGCCAGAATCAAACCCGGCCCAATAACAGGCTCACCTCCTACCTTCGTCATCATTATTCCATCAGCTTGATGCCCGAACTTATCCTCTCACCGACACTGATCGAAGCCCCTGGACAGCCCCCAAAAGTCATCCGCGAGATTGCCGGTCTCGTAAACACAGGAGAGCATCGCTTGAGCTTGGCTCACATGACGAGTCCTCAAGGATGGTCCGAACCGGGCCAGCGACCAGAATTTGACGAGTACACCTACGTTCTTCGCGGATCGCTGTACGTTGAAACAGAAGGAGATCCGGTTCGCGTAGACGCCGGTCAAGCGATTCTATGCCGAGCCGGCGAATGGATTCGATATTCTTCCCCTTTTGCACAAGGCGCAGATTATATCGCTGTCTGCCTGCCTGCATTCTCGCCTGACTCGGTCCACCGGGACCCGTGATATCTCTGCTCTCGGCTTATCGGAATACGATTTCGTCGATCAGATCGCTACCCACTTCTTCATTCAAGCGTTGACGCCACTCTTCTCGTCTCAGGTGTAATTCTTGTCTCCAGGCCGACGAGGTAACGGATACAAACAGCTTGTTTCCTCGAATCCAAGTGCGTCCGATATGCTGCTCCATCTGGGGTCCAATCATGGACTGCCAAGCAGCGATGATGCGTCCACGGGCCAACGGCCCCTGTAATCCGCTCGAACGGATCCATTGATCAAGGGCATCTTTGAGTGACTGTGCGCGGCGAGCCCGCATGAGGTCTTGGATTCTGACTGAGGAGGTGGATCAACATAGCATCCCGTCATGGTCCAATCCAGCAGAGATTCAATCAACAACGTCTCATTCAACACGTTGAATCCCGGAACAGCTCAAAAATGGTCAGGGGGCGCCGGCGATCGGCAGTAAACTGCCCATTGCTGACACCCCCAGACCACTCATCGGAAGACGCACTGTGCACTACGGCCGCATTTGGCCGTAGTTACAGAGCAGACACCATCTTTTTGGAAAAGTCGACGTCTTCGATGCACCTTTCCGCAAAACACCCGAAAAAAACCGGATTGAAGCCTGTTTTAAGCGGGGCATTCCCGAGTGCATGCACACATATATGACCTGGAATCTCGACACCATCCTGGCCCGAACCGGTACCGAACCCGATCCCGAAACCGGAGCTCTCGCCCCTCCCATCCATACGGCAACTACTTATGTTCGCAATTCAGACGGACAACCTGGTGAGTTCGTATACAGTCGACTTGGAAACCCGACAAGGCAACGATTGGAGCACGCATTGTCCGAAAGCGAAGCAGGCACGGGTGCTGTAGCCTTTTCCTCTGGAATGACGGCAGCCATGACGCTGTGCCAGAGCTTGAGGCCTGGTGACCATGTGCTTCTTCCGCATGATATCTATTTTGGTGTACGCACGCTTCTGATGGAGCACTTCACACGATGGGGTCTTCAGGTCAGTGATGTTGATCAGCGTGACCTTGACGCAGTTGCTCGGGCTATGACGCCAAAAACACGGCTGGTTTGGGCAGAGACGCCCTCGAACCCTCAGCTGAATGTAACTGACATCCGAGCGATTGCTGACCTGGCTCATGAAGCAGGAGCCGCTCTCGTGGTTGATAATACCTGGGCAACACCACTGATTACGCGCCCGATCGAGCTCGGTGCAGACATCGTTTTGCATTCGGTCACCAAGTACCTGGGCGGTCATTCCGACGTTCTTGGTGGTGCACTGATATTTGCTCGTGACGATGCCTGGTATCAAGGTGCGGTTCGTCTGGCAAGCGAAGGCGGCGCTGTCCTCGATCCATTCGGGTCCTGGTTGGTCTTGCGAGGAATGCGCTCCCTGGCTCCACGACTGCGTCAGCAGAGCGCAACAGCATCCGAGCTCGCCCATTGGTTGGAATCACATCCCGGAGTAGAGTCCGTAAACTATCCTGGATTAACCTCCCACTCTGGACATCCAATTGCCTGCAAACAGATGTCCATGTTCGGGGGCATGCTGTCATTCTGCGTTCGAGGTGGTGCAGATCAGGCACTTCGGGTGGTCCATCGGAGCCAGTTGTTCGCCAATGCCACCAGTCTCGGTGGAACGGAAAGCCTGATGGAGCATCGGGTGTCTATTGAAGGTCCCAATACCCCAACACCACCTAACCTGTTACGGGTGTCCGTCGGTTTGGAGCACGGGAATGATCTGAAATCCGACTTGGATCAGGCGCTAGGTTCGTAAGAATCAATCCTCCTTCGATACATCCTTTTCCTTCAAGGAATCAGGAATCAAGGACCTGAACCTTCCATCCGCCCTGGACCTGTCGTAGATTCTTCGGCCTCGAATTCAGACTGACCCCGGAGCCGAATTGATTCTCGCACCGGACCACAAGGATGTTTTGAACACCGTTCGAGTGCCACTGGTTTTTTTCTGTCCTGATGATCGACTCCACTCCTTCGTCCCGACCGCGCTTTCATGAAACTCCCTTTCTTTCTTGCACGCAAGTTCGTCGCAGCTGAAACGCTGGAAGCAGCGCTTCCAGTCGTCGAAAGTATCAATGCCAACGGACTTCGTACTACGTTCGACAAACTGGGTGAGTACGTTTCAGACCGCGGTGTCGCGACGAGTGCCAAGGAAGAATATATCACGCTCATTCGCACCCTCGATGCAGCAGAGGGTCGTATCGATCGTAATATTTCGATCAAGCTTTCCATGCTGGGTCAGAAAATCGACGAAGCCTTCTGTGTCGACAACTTGCACGAAGTGCTGACAGTCGCCAAGGAAACGGGCACTTTCGTACGACTGGATATGGAGGGCACGGACATAACGGAGTCCACCTTGACCATTTTTGAGCGAGTCTATCCCGAGTACCGGGATCATGTCGGTGTGGTGCTGCAAGCCTATCTGAAGCGGACACGGGAGGATATCGACCGCATGTGTGAGCTTCAGGCCCGCGTCCGACTCTGCAAAGGTGCTTACTCCGAACCTGAGGCGCTCGCCTGGCAAGACATGTCCACCATTCGGGATCGATTTCTCGAATACATGGAGGTCCTCGTCTCCAAAGGCCGTTTTCCCGGCATAGCTACACACGACGACATTTTGATCGACGCCACGAGGAAATACGTCGCAGAAAACGGGGTATCCACCGATAGATTCGAATTCCAAATGCTTTACGGACTGCGCTCGGAAACGCAGGAATCGCTGGCAAAAGAAGGCTTTGGAATGCGGGTCTACGTCCCGTTCGGAGATCAGTGGTTCCCTTACTACTCCCGCCGCCTTCGAGAGCGTAAGGAAAACGTTTGGTTCATCCTGTCGACCATGTTCAAGCGATAGCCGGGTAGACCCTCATGGTCTTGCAACGTGACTTCATCATGCGACAGATTCAGCAGCTGGTTCAAGTGCTGCTGCAGGTCCTGTTCAACAAGCAACAGGGAAATCACGATGAGGCCCGCTCCATCCTCGACGAGGGCTTGAAATCAACCTTTGACGCGGATCTGGATGACTTGCTCTCCATGAATCGCGACACCTTCATGGATTTGTGCAGCCCATCAAGTGCTTTCCACGCCGGATTGGCGGTGGCTCTAGCAGATCTTCTGCGAGAAGAAGGCACGTTCCCGGCGCTGCAGCGCGCTCGCTGGCTCTACCAGGCTTCGATTTCTACGGGTGCTGCAGTATCTCTCGATACCCTTGAATGGCTATCAGGGCCAGAGGGTTTGGATCACGCTTCCTGATCCGCAAGCCAACGTTCAGCATCTATAGCCGCCATGCATCCCGTTCCGGCAGCTGTAATGGCTTGGCGGTAAACGTGATCTTGGGCATCGCCGCAAGCAAATACGCCCTCCACATTCGTGTAGGTTGAGTCTGGCTTGGTGATGATGTAGCCCGTCTCGTCCCTGTCGAGCCATTCATCAAAGATATCTGTGTTCGGCTTGTGGCCGATAGCCACAAAAAAGCCCGTAACAGCCAGATTCCTTGATTCCCCGGAGTCAGTGTCCTTGATGACCAGTCCCTCAACGAGGTCCCCACCGAGCACATCCTCGACGGTGGTATTCCACAACACCTCGATCTTCTCATGATTCAGGACGCGGTCCTGCATGATCTGCGAAGCCCGAAACTCGTTACGACGATGGATTACGTACACCTTGGATGCAAAGCGGGTAAGGAAAAGCGCCTCTTCCATGGCCGTATCCCCACCACCAACGATGGCCAGCTCTTGTTCGCGGAAAAACGCACCATCGCAGGTAGCACACGCAGAAACACCCTTCCCAAGAAGGCGAGACTCGTTTTCCAGTCCCAGATATTTAGCTGAGGCACCCGTAGAAATGATAACGGTCTCAGCTAAAATCGGCTTCTCTTCGTCCACAATCAGTTTGTAGGGACGCTCCGAGAAGTCTACCGAGGTAACCATCCCCCATCGCAGGTCCGCACCAAACCGCTCGGCTTGGGCTTCAAACTTCTGCATCATATCCGGTCCCATGACACCGTCTGGGAAACCGGGGTAATTCTCGACATCGGTCGTCGTAATCAACTGGCCACCGGGCTGTGGGCCCTGAATGACTACAGGCGAGAGGTTGGCTCGCGCGGCGTAAATGGCAGCGGTGAGACCGGCCGGTCCCGTTCCTACAATTACAACTTTGTGGCGCTCAGCAGCGCTGAAATCTATCCCTTCCATGACTTGCGGGTTGGGGCCCCTTTTCTGCAGGGACCTTTTGAAGAGCTATGTAAAAACCAGTGTGGCCCGGCCGGCTCACCGGCCGGGCCACATCCGGACAAAAAATTACGTCTGGTCGACGTGATCAGACTGGCTGGCCGGCGAGGTTTTCGAGACGCTCTGCCAGAACACGCTTTGGCGCGGTTCC
>CALIKL010000039.1 GCA_938018055.1 uncultured bacterium | reverse complement strand
GACCACGGCAAAACCACGCTGGTCGACTCCATGCTTTGGCAAAGTGGCATTTTCCGTGACAACCAGGACGTTGCGGAGCGCGTGATGGATTCGATGGATCTGGAGCGAGAGAAAGGGATCACCATCATGGCCAAGAATACGGCTGTGCAATACGGTGACATGAAGATCAATATCGTGGACACACCGGGTCACGCCGATTTTGGTGGTGAAGTGGAGCGTACACTCCGAATGGTGGATGGCATCATGCTGCTGGTTGATGCGGCTGAGGGCCCTCTTCCGCAGACCCGCTTCGTGCTCTCCAAAGCACTCGAACTCAACCTTCCGGCCATCGTGGTCGTGAACAAAATCGACCGGGAGGATGCACGCCCTGAAGAGGTATTGAATGAGGTTTATGACCTGTTCATCGACCTGGATGCTTCGGATGATCAGATCGAGTTTCCTGTCATTTTTGCCGTGGCTCGTGACGGGCAATGCACGACCGAAGTCGGAGGAGAGCTCACCGACTTGCAGCCACTGTTCGATGCCATCATCAACACCATACCAGCGCCACAGGGAGATCCGGACGCGACATTACAGGTTCTTGTGACCAATGTCGTCCCAGATAACTACCTGGGGCCCTTGGCAATCGGGCGCGTCGTGAATGGAACACTCAAGAATCGCCAGCACGTCAAACTGTGTCATCGTGGCGAGACGTTTACGTCTGCGCAGGTCACGGCCCTGTTCACGTATTCCGGGCTGCAGCGCGTCGAGGCGGATCAGGTAGGCCCCGGCGACATCATGGCCGTAGGCGGCATGGCGGGTATTGGATTGGGCGAAAGCATCTCCGATGCCGAAGAACCCCAACCTCTCGCCCCACTCCACGTGGACGAGCCAACCATGTCGATGGAATTCCGCATCAACGACTCTCCGTTCGCAGGCAAGGAAGGTAAGTACGTCACGTCCCGCAACCTGAAGGATCGTCTGGCCAAAGAGGCCGAAACGAACCTGGCCATGCGCATCGAAGAGACGAGCTCACCGGATTCCCACCTGGTCTACGGCCGAGGCGAGCTGCAAATGGCTATCCTGATCGAACAGATGCGTCGGGAAGGCTACGAATTCTCGGTAGGCATGCCGAACGTGATCACCAAGGAGATCAGCGGCAAACGCCACGAACCGTACGAATTGGCCCTGATCGACGTCGCGGAAGAATACATGGGAGCGGTCGTTCAGAAGTTGGGCACGCGCAAGGGTGTGATGACCAAGATGATCAATCACGGCTCGGGACGCGTTCGTCTGGAATTCGAGATCCCGTCACGCGGCCTGATTGGATACCGGAACGAATTCCTGACCGACACGAAAGGCACGGGCATCCTCACCCACTTGTTCGACAAGTACCGTCCGTGGGCCGGTGAGATTGCGCACCGTGCCACGGGAGCGCTTGTTGCCGACCGTAACGGCAAAGTGACCGGATATTCCGTCATCAACCTTCAGGAGCGTGGCGAGCTCTTTGTTTCTCCAAGCGACGCCGTGTACTCCGGCATGCTGGTAGGAGAAAACAGTCGCGATGTTGATCTCGAGGTGAACATCACCAAGGAGAAAAAGCTGACGAACATGCGTGCAGCGTCGGCTGACGCCTTCCAGAAGCTGATCCCACCGAGACGCATGTCACTCGAGGAGAGTATTGAGTTCATCCGGGATGACGAAATGATTGAAATAACGCCTTCGTCCCTGCGCCTGCGCAAGCGCTTACTCGACCCCCATGAGCGTAAGCGTGCCGATATGGCCAGAAAGGCCGAAGCCGCGGAGTAGACCTGATTGCACATGATCTCACTACTGGGCATACCATGGGACGCAGGATCGAGCTTCATGCGCGGTCCTGCCAAGGCCCCGAATGAGATCCGGAGAGCCATTGCCTCCCCATCGTCAAACCTGGCCATGGAGGACGGAGTCGACTTCCTTGTCGGGTCGAATGTTTCGGATCTCGGAAACGTATCCGGGCTCTCTGCGGCCGCGGGTCCCGATGCGGTAGATGTTGTGGCATCCGCTGTTGATTCCGCATTGGATGCGGGACGTCCGCTGCTTTGCCTGGGCGGTGACCATTCCGTGGCATGGCCCATTTTAAAAGCAACAGCCCCGCGCTATGATCAGCTGACCATCATCCAGTTCGACGCGCACCCGGACTTGTATCCGGACTTCGAGGGTGATCCTTTCTCCCACGCCTGCCCTTTCGCGCGCGTCATGGAAGCGTTTGATCACGTAAATCTGGTTCAGATAGGAATCCGGACCCAAAATACCGTTGGAGCGCAGCAGGCAGAGCGATTCAGGGTTCGCATCCATCCAGCCTCCTCCCTGCCCGAGAAAGCGGAACTCTGCTTCGATCACCCTGTCTACATTTCTCTCGATTTGGATGTACTCGACCCTGCCTTTGCTCCCGGTGTATCGCACCATGAGCCGGGGGGGCTCACCACGCGGGAACTGATTGGACTGCTACAGGCAATCGATGCCCCGGTCGTCGGTGCGGATCTCGTTGAGCTTAATCCGGATCGCGATCCTACCGGAGTAACGGCCATGGTAGCAGCCAAGCTGACCAAGGAGCTTGGTCGTATTCTGCTTCAATCCGCCCATTATCCCTGACGAACATGTCTCACTATTTCCGCCTCCTGACCATTGGTTTGTTCGTACTGTTTGCTGTCACCCGAGCAGAAGCGCGCCAGGATACCGGTGTTCGAAGCCAGGTGCAGCATCCGAATCCATACGATCACGCCCAGACAATCGAAGATGCCGTACGCATCAAGGACCAGCTGGTAGAATATTCCGCGACCTTTGGCAAACAGCCGGTCTATGATGATGAGGGCAACGTCATCGCCGGATTGTTCTACACGTTCTATCAGAGAACGAATGGTGCCCCGAATGTTGAGCGCCCGTTGGTCATCTCCTTCAATGGCGGCCCCGGTTCTGCCTCCGTGTGGATGCATTTGGGATATACGGGGCCTAAAAAGCTCATCATTGACGAAGAGGGCTATCCTATCCAGCCGTATGGCGTCCGGGACAATGATCACTCAATTCTGGATGTGGCGGACATCGTGTTCGTTAATCCGGTGAATACGGCGTTTTCCCGACCAGCGCCTGATGTCGAAACAGAGCAGTTCTTTGGAGTCAACGAAGATGTAGCCTACCTGGCCGACTGGATCGATACGTTCGTCTCGCGCCATGAGCGCTGGACCTCGCCCAAGTTTCTGATTGGTGAATCCTATGGCACGACCCGAGTCTCCGGATTGGCTGGCCAATTGCAAGGGAGACACTGGATGTATCTGAATGGCGTCATTCTGGTTTCTCCGACGGGTCTTGGTGTCGATCGCGACGGTGCTGTTCGCGCTGCAAACTACCTTCCCTACTATGCGGCAACCGCATGGTATCACGAGCAACTGGAAACCGACCTGCAGACTCGGGACTTGAGGGACTTGCTACCCGAGGTGGAGGCATGGACCCTCGACGTCTTTTTACCAGCCATCGCGCGCGGTGGATCTTTGAACGCTGATACCCGGATGGAAGTCGCTTCTGTGGCTGCCCGGTATGCTGGCTTGGACGCAGAAGATTTCCTTCAGCACAACCTGCAGGTCCCAACTTCCTACTTCTGGAAGGACCTGCTGCGTGACGAGGGACTGACCGTCGGAAGGCTCGACTCCAGGTATCGCGGAATCGATCGGCAAGATGCGGGAGTCCGATATGACGGAGACCCGGCACTGACGGCATGGAATCACGCGTTTGCACCCGCCATCAACCACTACCTGCGTGATGAATTGGGCTACGAGACAGAATTGCAATACAACCTGTTCGGCCCCGTATCCCCGTGGAACCGGGATGGCGACCGTACTGGTGAGCAATTACGTCGCGCCATGGCCCAAAATCCGTACCTCCATGTCATGGTCCAGGCAGGCTACTACGACGGCGGGACGGACTATTTCAACGCCAAGTACACGATGTGGAACATGGATCCGAGTGGCGATATGCAAGATCGTATGCGCTTCAAGGGATACCGGAGTGGACACATGATGTACCTGCGCGACGAGGACCTCGCTACGTCAAACCAGGACATTCGAGACCTGATCGCCGATGCCGTCAATGCAGGGTCACTTCCGGCCCAGTATTGAACGTCCCATCGCGGATTGGAAGCACAGTTCCAGAAAACGATTGACCACCGTCCAGACTGTATCACACCCCCAGAACCCAGCTGAATATCATTCACACATCATGAGAACCCTTCGATTCTTTCCCATCCTGTTCCTGGCCGTCTCTTTGAGCGCGTGTCAGTCCGAAGAAGCCACCAAAAACGTCGACCCCAATCAAGCGTCAACCGAATCCGCTGATGCGGCGCTGGAGCAGGGCGTTCGGCCGGTAACGGCCGAAAAGCTGGACCTCAACACGACGCCTACGGAAGTATTTCTGACAATCCCAGGAGTAGGCGAGCGTATGGCGCACGAATTTGAAGAGTACCGTCCTTACATCAGTATCGTCGAATTCCGCAATGAGATGGCGAAATATGTAGACGAGGAGACCATTGCCGGCTACGAGGATCATGTCTATGTCCCCATCGACATCAATGCCTCTGATGCTGAGACCGTAGCTCAGATTCTGGGCTTGGATCTGGAGGGCGCTGAGGAACTGGTTGCGTCCCGCCCTTACGCTTCCCAAGATGCGTTCATCGCCAAAGTCACAGAGGTAGCGGGTGGCATCTCGTCGCAGTTTGCACGGCTCTATCTCGCTTCCGAATGAATCCCTTATCGGAGACTCCCCGGGATTCTCCACTTGAAGCGCGATTCCGGCTGATACTTTGTGCCCTGGCTGTCGCGACCTTTGTGGTCATCCCTGCTGAATTGATCCTGCTGGGCCACACGCAGAGTGTGGCCCAGTGGATTCCTTTTGTCGCCTGCTTTTTTGGGCTCGTGGCATGTGGTTGGGTGGTGGTTGACCCCGTCCCTGCTCGTCTTCGAGGAGCCAGGCTCCTTTCGAGGCTTATCGTGCTTTCTGGAATGGTTGGGGCATTCATGCACTTACGCGCGAACCTTCTCCTTCAGCTTGAAATCAGGCCCAACGAAACATGGTCAGAGGCCATGTGGCCAGCCTTGCAGGGATCTGCGGCGTTCCTCGCTCCAGGTATCCTGATCCTGGGCGCATTGCTGGTGTTGGGGGCAACGTATGATCACCCGGTCTTGACTACCCAAAAGGCGCGGTAATCGAGTTTGCGCAACATGCGAAGGTAAATGGCTCCTGTCAGGAGCCTGAAAGCTGGGCTATGGCGCCCTCGGCACGCTGATAGACCGGATCTTCCGGGTTTCCGATAATGCGCTTCACCCGCTCGAATTGCTCAATTGCCTGGTCCGTGCGATTGATTTGATTGAGCATGATCCCGCGATTGAAATTGGCCTGGATGTGCGTGGAATCGGCGGCCAGGACCCGATTCGTTTCTTGAATCGCGAGCATCGAATTCTGAGGATCGTATAGATAGGCGATTGCCATATCTGTTCGAACATCCAGATTGTCAGGATTCATGTCCAGTGCAGCTTGATATGCGCCAACGGCTTTCTGTGCCCAAGGGGCTTTCTGCGTATCAGGAGCCCGCTGCATCCAATCGAAATAGAGATTCCCAGCCAGAATCCACTCGTCCTCAGACCCGATGGCTTCTGCAATCAGCACGGTTTGATCCGCGGCAAAGTCAAGGCGATCCGCGGCAAAGTACATGTCAATCAGGCGCCGACGAGCGTCGATCTGGGCATCCCCCGTGGCCTGCTCGATTTCGGACATCAGCCGTCCCTCCCTGTCTTGCCACTGCGAAGCGAGCGGTTCGACCGTTTGCTGGTCTTGGGATGGCTGGGCAATGGAATCGAACGAGCCACCACTGCCACCACTCATCGTGGTTACGGCATATAATGCCACAACCAGCAGCAAGGCTGCGCTGACGACGATGATAACCTGCTTCCCCACCGCTTTATCGGTCGTGCCGAGGTCGGTGATCTTGCCCGATTTCCCTTCATGGGATGCCTTTGATTCGCGGGCTTCAGCTATTACTTGAGACGCAGGCGCAATCATTCCTGCGCTTCTTTCTCCCGAGTCGATGGCACGATTCGGCACCAGACGGGACCCGCACCGATTGCAGAATCGCGAACCGCCAGGGTTGCGGTGTCCGCAGGTATCACACTCCGGAGGAACGTCCGAGAGCAAATCCCCGGATTGAATAATCCCTAGCCCCTCCACAGGAGACGAAGATGATTCCTGGGACGAATCCCGCTCCTGGGAAACCTCAATTTGCGGCACTCCCGCGACAGGAGTGCCGCAAAGATTGCATACCTCGGCACCGGCGTCTATGCGGGCGCCGCAGGATTCACACGTTTGATGCATTCAGCTGACCTAGGAAATGGCTTCGTCCACTTCCTTTTTAAATTCCTTGGACGGTTTGAAGGCCGGAATATTGGTCGCGGGAACGTGCACGGGGATGTTTTTGCGTGGGTTACGCGCTGTGCGCGCCGCCCGATGCTGTACAGTGAAAGAACCGAATCCCCTGAGATCTATCCGCCCACCACGCTTCAATTCGGCCTTGACAACACTGATAAAACCGTTCACAACCGCTTCCGTTTCCAGCTTGGTCAAACCCGTTCCTGCTGAAATCTGATCGATGATATCTGCTTTAGTCACGGTATTTCTCCAAGCGGAGCATATGTGATTGTATGTCAAGCGGTTACGCTCGACGCTCACGTCAAGATGCAAAAACCAAAGTATATTGGCAATCATTCACACAACTCCGTGGACAATTGTCCAAAACAAGTCCATCTCCCCCAGTTCGTCAGGTCGCCGCTGAGTTGGCGTTCAGGTCGACGCTCGTGTCTTTTTGCCGTCTGTATTGGGATCTGGAACTGATGGACGGGGCGGAGCTACCTGCGGGCCCGTGTTTCATCTACGGAAATCATTCCGGCAACTACGATCCGTTCATTTACAACGCGTTCACGAAGCTGGGCCAGGCCACAGCTGGCGTGATGACGATGGAATACCTGGAGTCCGGGCCAATTGCATCATTGTTCAAAGCCGTGGGAATTCAGGGGACCCGCAAGCGCGTCCCTGAGCCTCATTTGATTCGTCGGATTTACGCGATGCTCAATGCGGGACGCAGCGTTGTCATTTTTCCAGAGGGGGGTCGACGTTGGGATGGCCGACCCGCACCATGGATCGAATCAACCGCCAAGCTCTTCATGCGGGCCGGGGTACCGGTTTATCCTGTGGAGATCATTGGATCGTACGTGGCGTGGCCACGCTGGGCTCCTTGGCCCCCTTAAGGCGCATCTTTGGGAGGTTTTTCCCGTTGCACAGGATGGCCATCATCGGTGTCCACGTTCCTAATCACTCACCCACAACACCATGCCTTGCTTCTCCATTGCTGGAGCACTGATTGTTCCCCGGTTGACCATCCTCTATTTGTGGCTGATGACCAACTGGTTTGTGGGAGTATTCGGATCCGTAACCTGGCCCATTCTGGGCTTTTTCATCGCTCCAACAACGGTACTTTGGTATTCCGTTGTAGAAAACGTCTATGCGGGGACGTGGGGCACGTTTCAGATCGTGGTACTCATCATCGCCATCCTTGTCGATCTTTCGCCTGGGACAAAGAAGAAAAAAAAGAAGTCCAATTAGGCGCGGTGCTCAGGGTCAACATTCAGCAAGGCAATTAAATGCCCAGTCCCGGTTGCTACCCTGCATCTCGCAGGTCCACGATGTATCGCCCTTGGATCCCACCATTCATCAGCTGATCGCAGGCGAGCGGCACGTCTTCGAGCATGACATCATGGGCGATACGCTCAAAATCAATCGACTGAGCCAAATCCCTGAGCCCTTCCCATGCTCGTCGCCTCGGTGCTTGAGGGCAGGTATTTGAATCAATTCCGATCAGGCGAACGCCGCGCAGGATGAACGGAAACACGGTTGTATTCAGACGGTGTCCCCCCGCCAGCCCACAAGCAGCTACCACGCCATGAGTCATTGTCTGGCTGAGGACGGATTCCAGTACAGCTGACCCAACGGAGTCCACACAACCGGCCCAATTCCCTGAATCCAATGCACGTTTGGCACCAGATTCAAACGTGCTTCGAGGGTGTATATCAGTGGCGCCCAGTTCCTTCAGATACGCAGCAGCCTCCGCTTTTCCCGTGACAGCTACCACTTCGTAGCCAGCTGCAGCCAAGAGCATGACGGAAAAGCTACCAACGCCGCCTGTCGCACCCGTTACGAGGACCGGACCCGCGCCCGGCGGGAGTCCATATTCTTGAATGGCCTGCAGAGAAAGCATCGCTGTAAATCCAGCCGTGCCCACAATCATGGCTTCGCGGGTACTCAGTCCTTGGGGGACCGGAACAAGCCAATCGGACTTCATGCGCTGATAGCGGGCATACCCTCCCCACGTTACTTCTCCCACTCCCCATCCGGTGGACAGAACGGTCGAGCCTTCCGGAAAAGCAGGATCGCTCGATTCCACGATTTCTCCCGCCAGGTCTATACCCGGCACAAAAGGAAGGTCGGATCGGATGATCTTCCCTTTTCCAGTTACGGCCAATGCGTCTTTGAAGTTGATACTGCTCCAGTCCACCTTCACCAGCACATTCCCATGCTCTGGTAGGTCATCGCGTCTTACAGACTCTACCGATGCTCTTTGCGGCGCATCGCGTACAACCAGCGCTTTGAAACTCATTCGCGACGTCTCTTTTTAAAAATCAGATCCCTCTTCGTCTCGAAGGGATTCGAAACCCTCATCCGGCGGAAGGATCTCGTTCTCAGGATAAAGATGATCGAGTGCAAGCACAGATCGGCCAATGCGCTGTTCCCATCGTTCGCCGGCAGGCTCACTGGCTCGAATGAGGGTGAAGGTACCGAGCTCACCATCGCTACGCACCTGCATTTCTCCTGAAATATCGGACCATGCCCCACGGAATCCCGATTGCCAGTGTAATTCAAATTCGGCGCGGTACACTCGATCCAATGCCGTGTACGACCAATCGTTGATAAATACATAAGCACGCCGCACACCGAAAATCGAATCCAGTGATTCCAGAATCTGTCCTCCAGCCCGTTCCACGAGCGTTCGCATTTCATCCTCACGTTCAGACTCGGACTTGGCTCGCAAGACAATCTCTTCGGAAGCCACAGAAAGCGCCGTTCGAGACAATTGAACGAACAGATCGAAATTGACGGCGGCAGAATCTGCGTCCAGCATCGAAGACTGGATTGCGTAACGCAGGTCGCGATACCCGGCATATTGCGGCAAAATGAACCGCTGGCCACGACGTACCACGGGAAGTTTCATGCGGGCATCTGGATAGCCGCTTACCCAGGCATCGATAAAGACCTCTTTTCGTCCGGATGGCTCAAATCGTTCCCACCCATCTTCTCCGTGGATCTGGCGCTCGAGAAGTACCCTGGACGCTACGTAAGCGCGCTCGTATCCGTTGGTACTATCCTGCGGAAAGGTAACATCGTATTCTGCAAACGCTCGCTTTGGAGAAGCAGACAGTGCGTGTTGATTACACGACTGTCTGGGACCGAGGTAACCGCAAACCTCCAGGAGCAGGCGTTCCGCGTTTCCAAGATTCTCGTCGAACACTGCAATGCGACCCAACGGGCCAGCATACAGCGTATCGTATGCCTCGTCGAAAAGGGTTACCGTAACCAGATCCGGTATTACCTCCGACATACCCGCCATGGGACGATCCTGGACGAATCGGGCTGAAACGTCTAGGGTATCCCATCCTTCGCGCAGCACATTCAGGTCCCGCACAGCGAATCGGTCCGGCGTTCCGCACCCTGTGGTCATGAGCATCAGGAACCACAAAACCATGATCAGCCCCTTCCATGCAGAAGATGAATCACTGCGATTCGAACTGATTGGTATGGAGATCATATCATTTATCGGGACGGGCACCCTTCCTTTTTCGACCGGACGGATGAAGCGCTTCAATACGGTTGTCGCGGATTCTGTTTCAACACGTCGAATCGAATGCGACTCGTTTCGTCCTTTTCCCACAAAACACCGAATTGAATTCCGGTATTTGCTTCATGAACAAATAATGTTCTGGCCACTTTCTTGTTTGCCACGCATTGTTTTTTATGCGCTTCTGGAAGCGCTATCAAGACGCACCAGGATAACATCTCAAGCCACCCTTTGAATCACGCACCATGCAGGCAGCTCCTTCAACCGCGCTGGATCCGACCGCTGACTTCCTCCCCCTCAATGGCACGGACTACGTTGAAATTTTCGTCGGCAACGCCAAGCAGGCAGCCCATTTCTACCGCTCCGCTTTCGGATTTCAGCCGGTAGCCTACTCCGGGCTCGAGACCGGAAACCGGGAACGGACCAGTTATGTGGTGCAACAAGACAAGATCCGCTTTGTCCTGACGTCCTCGCTGGTAGAAGACTCCGTTGTCGCTGAGCATGTCAAACGGCATGGGGATGGTGTACGGGACCTGGCTTTGTGGGTAGACGATGCGCGTTCTGCATTTGAGGAGACAACAAGGCGCGGTGCAATTCCCGTCCAGGAACCCCAGGTTTTCGCAGATGAACATGGGCAGGTCGTAAAGGCATCGATTCGGACCTATGGTGACACCATCCATACTTTCGTCGAGCGAAAAGACTACTCTGGCGTCTTTTTACCCGGTTTCGAGGCTTGGATCGACGAGGACTTCAACGTTGCCGAAGTCGGCCTGCGGTATGTAGATCACTGCGTGGGAAATGTTCATCTAGGCGATATGAACAAATATGCCGATTTCTATTCTGACGTGATGGGCTTTCGCAATCTGCTCACCTTCGATGACAAGGACATTTCGACAGAGTACTCGGCCCTGATGTCAAAGGTCATGGCCAACGGCAACGATCGGATCAAATTTCCGATCAATGAACCAGCTCAGGGAAAGAAGAAAAGTCAGATTGAGGAATATCTCGATTTTTATGGCGGCCCGGGAGTTCAGCATGTAGCCATGGCAACCAACAATATCATCGAAACGGTTTCTGCGCTGCGAAGCCGTGGTATCCAGTTCCTTAATATCCCCGACTCGTATTATGACACCCTGCTCGACCGGGTCGGAGAGATCGATGAGGATTTGCTTCCTCTCAAGGAACTGGGAATTCTTGTCGACCGCGACGACGAGGGCTATCTGCTTCAGATATTTACCAGACCGGTCCAGGACCGCCCGACCGTCTTTTACGAGATCATCCAGCGAAAAGGAGCGCGTTCCTTCGGAAAAGGTAACTTCAAGGCGTTATTTGAATCGATCGAACGGGAGCAAGAGCGTCGAGGTAATCTCTAGACGCCGGTCTTTTCAGTAATCCCGCCTTTCCATTCTACACCCCAGCATCCAGAGACAGCAGCATGCCTCATTACGTTCGCATGGGCGAGGTGCCCCAAAAGCGTCACACACAGTTTCGCCGTCCTGACGGCCAGCTGTATAGCGAAGAAGTGATAGGAGCCGAAGGATTCAGCGGCATCTCTTCCATTGCCTACCACGTGCATCCGCCGACGGTTGTCGACAAGGTTCTGGATCCTGTTCCGTACGGTGTGGAGTATGCTGATCTGGATTTCTTGAGACACCGGCATGTTCGCGGCTTCGACGTACCCTCCGAGGGTGCATGGTTGGAGTCACGACGAGTAGTGATGGGAAACAGTGATGTGCGATTGGCTATTGCGACGCCTACCGAGCAGATGGACTATTTCTATCGCAATGCTGTCGCGGACGAAATGATTTACGTGCATGATGGTGAAGGCGTGCTGGAAAGCCCCTTTGGAAACGTCCCCTTCCAAAAAGGGGATTATGTGCATGTGCCACGCACGATAACCCATCGTTGGAAGTTCAATGAGGGTCCTCGCCGCCTGCTGGTAATCGAATCATTCTCGGAGATCCATTACCCGAAACGCTACAAAAACAATTCTGGACAGCTCCTGGAGCATTCCCCGTACTGCGAGCGCGATATCCGGCCTCCCTCAGAGCTGGTGACGCACGATGAGGAAGGTGCTTTTGAAGTGCGCATTGCCAAGCATGACTACCTGCACCCCGTCATCTTCCGATACCACCCTTTCGACTTTGTCGGATGGGACGGCTACATGTATCCGTATGCGACGTCCATCCACGACTTTGAGCCCATTACGGGCCGCGTGCACCAACCCCCTCCGGTACACCAGCACTTTACGGGCCACAACTTTGTGATCTGCTCCTTCGTGCCTCGTCTCTTCGACTATCATCCGCAGGGAATCCCGGCACCTTACAACCACTCCAACATCGACTCGGACGAGGTGCTCTACTATGCCGAGGGTGACTTCATGAGTCGCCGCGGCATCGATCGGGGATCCTTTACACTGCACCCGGGAGGCATTGCCCACGGCCCCCATCCTGGCACGGTAGAAGCGTCCATCGGTAAAGAGCGAACGGAGGAGCTTGCCGTAATGGTAGACACATTCCGCCCCTTACGCCTGACCAAGCTGGCGTTGGGCGCCGAGGATGCAGACTACATGCTATCCTGGAGACCAGAGCTTTACAATGCAGGCAAAGGCATGAGTGGTTTCGAAGGCGAAACCGGTCACTGAGGATTACGCTGAATCAGGGACGCGTCCGGGTCTGCACAGGCGTGGCGGTACTATGAACCTGGCACCACAACTCGCGGCCATGCATTTCATCGGCTGCCGAGTGGCAGATGCGGTCACCAAGCACGGCATAATCGTTCGGAGTTGACCCGAAGGATCCCGGCCACGTATCACGCAGCATTTCCGTCGTGGTCCCGTTGGTTCTCCAGAGTTCTACGCCAAAACGCTGAGTCCTTGCGGAGAAATAAAGCCATTCATCGTTGAAACTGATCATGGCATGTGGGTCGGAGCCCATGCTGCCCTCATCAATATCGGCTACGATTCGAGCTCCGTCCGTCTCCGTCCAGTCCCACAGTTCAAGGCCGTTAATACCGTCCTCGGCAGCGAAGTATAGAATCTCTCCGTGAGAATGCAACTCGTGTGGCGTCGCGTCCCGGTCACCCTCGCGAATATCCTTCACCAGCTCCGGTGCGCCACCTGGCGTGAGCATGAACAGTTCCGCGCCATGATCAGGATGGCTCGCGGTAAAAAACAGGCGGCCGTCATGGGCCGTCAGCGAGCGAGGCGATGAGCTGTCTGTACCCGGTCGGATATCTGCAACCAGCGCTTCCGTCTCTCCATCCCAGGACCACAGTTCAATACCCTCATCGGGCGTATATGCGCTGAAGTAGAGCATTTCACCAACAACTGTGAGCTCGGACGGACGGGATCCCGATGGCCCTGGATTCATCTCAGCAGCCATGCGGACAGACGTCCCGTCGTACAAAAACAGCTCAGTACCGTGTCCGGCTCGTTGAGCGGCGAACACCAAGTTATCTCCCAACACGCGGTGCCAAGCCGGGTTGGAACTGCCAGGTCCCTCATTGACATCTGCCGCCAGCGAGACCGTCTCGCCATCCCACCGCCAGAGTTCGTGCCCAATCACATCATCATTGGCCGTGAAGTAAACGCTGCCGTCGAACTCGGTAAAACCCACAGGCGAAGAACTGCTGGGGCTTTCACCAATGTCGCGAACCAGCCGGTCATCATTGCCATCGAGTACAAACAGCTCCCGACCATAGGGCTCTTTAAGCGCTGTGAAATAGAGTTCGTCTTTGAAGACGAAGAATCGTGCCGGAGCTGCGTTTCCTTCCAATGGTTCGATATCGGTGATGCGTGACAAACCCGAATCGTCCAGCTTCCAAATTTCCGACCCGAAGGTCATGTCGTTCAGCTGGAGATACAGCGCATCATTCCATACCAACATCTGGTTTGGATTGCCGGCGTCGGGACCGGGAATGGCGTCTAGGATGAGGCCATCACTCGGTGTTTCCGGGGCACAGCCTGTAAAAACCAAGGCGATGAGTAATCCAATCAGGGACAGTCGGTTCATGAAAGCGGCAGGCTCATTTCAGGTTAATTCGCGCCGTAAACGACCGTCGGACCATAAGGTTTTTTGATTCGTCCATAGATTCGGTTCAAATTTGCGTGACCTTCCTCCACTTCCCCTCGTTCCTATCCGGACATGCTCCAACCTTCCCCAGGCTTTCCATTTGATCAGCAGATTGCATGGACACCAAATCCAGAGCAGATTGCGGCCTCCAATCTCATGCGCTTCATGCAGCTGCACGGTATTGATTCGCTGGAGGCTCTGCAGACCCGCAGTACCGAGGATATTGCGTGGTTCTGGGATGCCGCCCTCAAGGATTTGGATATTCGTTTCAGGACGCCTTACTCGCAGGTAGTCCGTCTGGAAAACGGGCTCGAATTTCCCGAATGGTGTGTGGGTGGCCGGATGAATATTGTCGACAACCTGCTCGACAAATGGCTGGATAACCCCACTTTCGCAGCGCGTGAGGCGCTGCGTTATGAATCTGAAGAAGGAGACATCATTGTTTTTTCCTATGCCGACGTTGCTAGGCAAACTGCCAAGGTCGCCGAAGCATTGAGGCAGGATGGCTTTGGAAAAGGCGATACAATAGGGCTCTTCATGCCCATGACACCCGAGCTGCTCTTTGCTTTCCTTGCCATAATCAAGATCGGAGGTATCATTCTGCCGCTCTTTTCTGGATACGGTCCCAGAGCAGTAGCTACGCGCCTGAATGATGCCGAAGCCTGTGCGCTTTTCACCAGCAATGTGTTCCCTCGCAGGGGCAAGCCGATTGCCTTGAAAGCTGTTGCGGATGAAGCCCTCGCCCAATGTCCCACCGTTCGCCGCGTCATTGTCCACGAACGTATTCCGAATGCCGAATTGACGCTGACTCCAACACGGGATGTACGCTATCAGGATTTCATCGAGGGAATGCCCGAATCCTCCGAAACGACGGATACCTCGGCCGAAGACCCCATGATGATCATTTACACATCAGGAACGACGGGTCGGCCAAAAGGGGCTGTTCACACCCATTGTGGTTTCCCCATCAAGGGCGCTCAGGACATGTATCACGCCATGGACGTCCGTCCCGGAGATACCATGTACTGGATGAGTGACATGGGATGGATGATGGGACCCTGGTTGGTCTTTGGAACCATGACCATTGGGGCCACCATGGTGTTTGCTGACGGAGCACCTGATTTCCCCGATCCAGGACGTCTCTGGCGTATGGTCCAAGAACACCAGGTCACACATCTGGGCCTCTCTCCGGTTCTCATACGGGCGCTCATGAGTCATGGCTCAAATCATGTGAACAAGGCCGACCTGTCCACACTTCGAGCCGTTGGCTCTACCGGAAGTCCCTGGGATCCTGCTTCCTGGAATTGGACCTTCGAGCACGTTCTCGGTCGAAGTAAACCAATCCTGAATTACTGTGGTGGGACGGAAATTTCGGGCGGCTATGTCTGTGGCAACTTCTTGCAGCCCCTCAAGCCCTGTTCATTCAGTGGGCCCGTGCCTGGAATGGCCACCGATATCGTCAACGAGGAGGGAGAATCCATCCGTGAGGCGGTCGGAGAAGTCGTGATTCGCCAGCCTTGGATCGGGATGACGCGAGGCTTCTTGAATGACCCGGATCGCTACCTGGAGAGCTATTGGCACCGCTTCCCCGGAACATGGGTTCATGGGGACTTCGCCGCGGTCGACAAAGACGGTTGCTGGTTCATCCTCGGCAGGAGTGATGACACCATCAAGGTGGCAGGAAAACGACTCGGACCGGCTGAGGTTGAGGCCATCGTGAATGCGCATGAAGGGGTAGTTGAATCTGCTGCGGTCGGGGTTCCTCACCCGGTCAAGGGCCAGGAGGTGGGGCTTTTCGTTGTTCCGGGTGATCACTTCCAGTGGCCTGACGCAGCAGCTGATAGCCTGGACGCCACCGATTACGTCGAAGCCCTGAGAGCCGAGTTGAATACCGCCGTAATTGCCGAATTGGGCAAGCCACTCAAGCCCGCCTTTGTCCGCTTTACCAGGGCGTTACCCAAAACGCGCAACGCCAAGGTGATGCGGCGTCTGATTCAGGCTGTACATGAAGGAAAGACCCTCGGAGACACATCCAGTCTTGAGCATCCCAGTACGCTGGATGCGATTCGGGAAGCTATCTGACCGTCTGCCCATGTATACAACGGTTGTCGATTTTCAACCACACGTTGAACGATTTTGGCTCCTCGGATAGTCACTTCGCTTCTTGAGCCACCTTACCGCTGACAGACGCCACCTCCTTGACAAGTATTCAGGGGCGGTTGGCGACGATTCACCCAACCCGCGCTGATAATTGGCCGATACGGATCAATATTTGTTGCAAATCAGTCTCCAGTTTCAGCCATCCGAATACTCCTCATTATGAGTCGCGTATACACTTTGCGCTTACCGCTCGCTGTTCTCCTCTTCTTTTCGTTGGCACTGCTCAAAGCAGAGCCCGCGCAAGGCCGACAAGGTGTGCGCGTCACTGTGTCTGGAACCGTAACTGACGCGGAGACGGGCGTCCCGCTGACCGGTGCTCATGTTTTCATTGCCTCTTCCATGATCGGAACGACCACGGATCGGGATGGCCGGTACGTGCTTGACCAAGTCCCTCTTGGCGCGCATCGTCTATACGTTTCCATACTGGGCTTCGAAGACGATTTCATGGACATCCTTCTCCGGTCTGAGGAATCACAAATCCTTGATTTCAGCCTCACACCGGCCTTAATTGATATCGGAGAAATCGTGGTCGAAGCAGAGCGGGACCGTCGCTGGGCAAGGCGCTTGCGTCGCTTCACTCGAGAGTTTATCGGAGAGACCCCCAATGCTGAGCTGACGACGATCCTGAATCCGGAAGTACTCGATTTCGAAGTTTCAAGCGGCACCTTCACAGCTCGAGCCACTGCTCCACTCTTGATTGAAAACAAAGCACTCGGATACCAGATCCAGTATTTCCTGAGCGACTTCCAGAGCACTCCGGGGCGAGTTCGCTACGATGGAGAGGGCCTCTATGAGGAACTCCCGGCCGACAATTTGGAGCAGGCAATGGCGTGGGAAGAGAATCGAAAGGCCGCATTCATGGGCTCTTTTCGGCATTTCATGCTGGCACTTATCGCTGGACGCTCCGAAAGCCAGGGTTTCCGGACGTTTTCCCGACCTTCGGCGGGTCGGGTTCAAGGAGACGCATTTGCTGAAAGCTCTGTTATTTCCAATCAGCGGTTTCCCATCGAACCCGAGTCTCTCATCTCGTCCGGTGAGGCGCCCAACGAGTATGTTTTTGATTTCACCGGCCACCTGGAAATAGTCTTCATGGGAGAGAAAGAAGACCCTGCCTATCTGGACTGGTCGCTTCGTCCTGAGCGATCCAACCCGCGCTTCCAGACTTCATGGACCTTCCTGGATCACGGTCCGGCCATGGTTGACTACAAGGGTGACACCATGGATCCGTACGCAGTCGTGTTCATGGGATATTGGGCCTTCGAACGCGTTGCCGACGATCCGCCGCGGGAATACCGTCCCGGAAACGCTTCGCCACGCTAAAAGAAGACGTCAAGCATCGAATGCAGACTCGATGTGGTCGATCTGCAGTCCGCGGCCGTCGCCGGTCAGGGCAACGATGTCAAATCGGCATATCGAATGCTCAAGTTTCCGATCACGCAGAAACGCCTCGGCGGCCAGGACCAACCGACGGCGCTTCGCCAGGTTGACAGCCGATTCGGGTGCAGCAAAGTCTGCGTTGCGTCGCCATTTCACCTCTACGAATATGAGTAGGTGCTCATGTTCAGCGTCCTTGGTCGGCAAAGAAGCGATCAGATCGATTTCCGCCTTCTTGAATCGGTAATTCCGCTCAAGTACCCGATACCCTCGTTCTTGCAGAAACCGCGCAGCAATAGCTTCGCCGTTTGCTCCTTTGCTCTGGCGAAAAGACGGCATTGGGTCAACCTCGCTGGTCAAACAATGAATGCAACACGGACGGGCATCCATGAAGGTTTGTTGTCCTATCTTCTGATACCCCTGCTACAGACCCACTCGCTTGCCTTCCGCACCTTCCGTGTTTGCAACCAACGGTATCCTGACCCTGACTACTGACTTTGGCTCGCAGGACGGGTACGTCGCAGCCATGAAGGGCGTCATGCTCGGTATCAATCCTGATCTGAAACTCGTGGACGTGTCCCACGACATTGCACCACACGACATCATGGATGGGGCTTTTGTACTGCGGACCGTTGCAGAAGCCTTCCCTAATGGCACGGTACATCTCGCCGTCGTGGACCCGGGGGTCGGCTCCAGCCGAAAGGCGATCGCCATGAAGTATCGCAATCAGCTTTTTGTTGGCCCTGATAATGGCCTTTTCTCCCTTCTACTGGCAGGGCAATCTGCTGAAAAAGTTGTTGAACTGGATCAGCCGCGATTCTGGCGAGATGTCACCATCAGTACTACCTTCCACGGCCGGGATATTTTTGCTCCCATAGCAGCGCGCCTAGCGTCTGGCCTGTCTCTTTCTTCGGCCGGCACACCCATAACGTCTATCAAATCGCTTCATTGGGCCCTCCCCATTTCAGACGATCAGGGAATTCAAGGATGGGTTGTTCATATTGATCGATTCGGGAATTGCATCACGAATATCGCGCGGGACCAATTCGAATCGCATCGTCGATCTCGAACATTCAAGTGCTATGCAGGGACTTCAATCATCGCCTCGAACAGCGAGACGTATTCCGACGTTGATCCTGGCGAACCAACGGTGCTTTTCAACAGCCAGGACATGCTCGAAATAGCGATCCATAAAGGATCTGCCAGCAGTATGTTGAATATCCGGAAAGGAGCCCCGGTCAATATTCTATTCATGGACGACAAAACGTGAAATCACTTCCGCATTCAGACATTGACGACCTGTATCTCTATGCCCAGCTGGTAGCAGAAGACGCGGAAGAAGCATCTGTTTTATTGGCTAAAGCCCTCGACGCTCGCGGTAAAGGCAATCGTTCTGAAGCTTCCGAGCTGATCCAACTGATCGCAGGCAGGCATATGTCGGACGGTGGTGCATGGCTGACCAAACGGCAAGTCCCGCAAGCCCTCGAAGAGCTCCTTCCCCGCATGCTTTCCCGATTCAGTCCTCCCAGGCGCATTGCCGTCGTTCGGGCTTTCAAGGACAACGATGGAAGTGCCTCCGACCGGGAGGTGTTTCTGATCTCGGTTCGTCGTGCGCTGGAGTCTGACGGCTTGACCTCTGTAGCAAGACGCTTGACCATGGAGGGGCTGGAAGAGTCGATGCGCCAGTACTTGAATACACAGATGGCGGACGTCCCGGAGACCATCCGGGAACGCTGGGAAGCAGCCAATAGGCCTGCCGCCCCAGCATCGCCTGCTGTGGGAAGGCAATTTCCCCTTCCCGCCCGTATTGCAGCCGGCGTATTGGTCATCCTTGTATCAGCTGCAATCGGCTCCTGGATCACTTCTCCCTCCAGTTCTTCTTCTACTACCCGATCGGAATTGTTCGATACGCTGTCAAATCTGGATAGCGGGTCTCCGGAGTTTCGGGCTGGTGATGCCGAGCAAGTGGAGCGATTCCTGACTGATCGCCTGGATTGGCGCTTGGCTGTGCCTTCCCTGGATGAGGGAATGATTGAAGGTGTGTCAGTGGGGGCCTTGGATGGGGAGCTGTCCTTCCCGGTGATTCATTACAAGGATCAGGGAATGGAAACTGAACTGCATATTTTTGTTCTGGACTACCGTTTCCTGGAATCTGCTCGCCGATCCTATGTCGTGGATTCGAGCATACTCAAGCAGATTGCTGAGACAGGCAGCGTAGAAGTTCGTAATGCGCCTGATTTTTTCCGGGTAACCTGGCGCTTCCGTGATGACATTTACGTGGCCGTGAGTCCCATCAGCGATCCCAACCTGCGATCCCGTTTCCGCTTCGAATAAGCGTCGATGTCGGTTGAAACCGACACCTTTCAATGAAGCGGGATTTCAATTCGGAAGGTTGAGCCCTCTCCAGGCCGGGACGCTGCGAGCGTCAGCGAGCCGCCATGGTAGTCTTCCACTACCCTTTTTGCGAGGCTTAGTCCGAGGCCCCACCCGCGTTTTTTCGTACTGTATCCCGGACGGAATACATTCTTCCATTGTCGGCGATCAATGCCTTTGCCGGTATCAGATACGTCTATTCGTACCCGGTCACTGACCCTCGAGGCTTCGATCTGGATGTGACCTCGCCCCTCCTCCATGGCATCCAGCGCATTTTTGAGCAGGTTCTCGATGACCCACTCAAACAGGTCCGTGTTGAGCGGTGCTTCCATTTCCGGATCGGCCTTCACCTCGACTCGAATGAACTGGCCACTTTGGGGAATTCGACGGCGAATGTAGTCCGCAGTCGCTTCCAACACAGGAGCTACAGGTTGACGATCCAGTTTTGGCAAGCTGCCAATGTCCGAGAAGCGGGCGGTTACACGCTCCAGCCGATTGATGTCCTTTTCAATCTCCCCAAATGCGTCCAGATCATGCTCGAGTCCTTTTCCTTCTTCTCTATTCAGGCGCAACATTTCCACCCATCCCATCAAACTCGAAATGGGTGTGCCCAGCTGATGAGCCGCCTCCTTTGCCATTCCGACCCAGAGACTGCTTTGCTCGCTGCGTCGGATATAGGAAAAGCCGAAATATCCAACCAGGACAAAAAGAGCCACGAAGAGCAACTGGATATACGGAAACCAACGGAGCCGGGCGACCAGCTCTGATTCTCCGTAATAGAGCATCTGAACGAATCGTGTCGCAGGAAAAAACTCCGTTTCCGGGAAGTTGACCACGATGGGAATAGGCCGGTGCTGAGCAGCCATCCCCTCGGCAATTCGCAGCAAAGCACGCATCGAAGCTTGCTGCTCGCTCTCTGAGAGTTCTGACAGCGACTCAGGAACGCCCACATTGCGCCAGATTCCGGGTGTTCCGGAGGAAGAGTCCACCACAATGGCGGGGATGCCCGAAAAGAGGTCCGTGTTGCGCACGATGACTTCCTGAAGGAAGTTTATATCCGCATTTTCTGGGTGGGTCTGCGCCCACACCAAGGCATCCCGATAGCGTTCCAAATCTTCGTCGCTCAACGCGGCAAAAGGACTTGATAGCATGTTGCTCCAAGAGTCCAGAAGGCCCTCCATTTCCTCAAATTCAGTCGGAAATGGATGATTGGCTGCCTGCTGCTCCACGAGCGGAATCTGCTCCAGGGCCTGCGCCCATAGCTGGACAACCGCCGCTTCCCTCTCCTTCAACTGATCAACCAGTCGCGTGGTGACCCAAAGCGATGCGATCGCAATGAGGCTGGCGAAGGTGATCAGCCCAAGCTTCAGATTGGTGGAAAGTCGATAGACGCGCATCCGTGTCTAACACACGATGGTCTGCTCGCGTTTCGGACCCGAGGATACAATGCTGGCGGGCACGTTCAAGTAGTTCGAGACGAAAGCCAGGTAATCTCTTGCCTCCGAAGGCAGTTCATCCATGGAAGTGACGCCTGTAATGTCCTTTTGCCAACCCGGGAGCGTTTCATATTCCGGTTCGATCCGCTCCAACGTACGGATATCATTCGGGAAACGACGTGTACTTTTTCCGTCGATCCGATAGCCGGTGCACACGTTGATCTCGTCCAGGTTCGAGAGGACATCAAGCTTGGTGATGGCGAGATCGGTAAACCCGTTTACCATCGTGGTGTATCGCAATGCTACGAGATCCAACCAGCCGCAACGTCGGGGCCGCCCTGTCGTTGCGCCAAATTCAGCGCCGGTCCTGCGTAGCTCTTCTCCGGTTTCATCCAGCAATTCCGTCGGGAAGGGTCCATTGCCAACGCGCGTGCAGTACGCCTTGACGATACCAATTACCCGGTTTACGGACGTAGGCGGTACACCCAGACCTGTGCAACATCCCCCTACCGTTGGGTGCGAGGAGGTAACAAACGGATAGGTTCCAAAATCCACGTCCAGCAATGATCCTTGAGCGCCTTCCGCAAGGACACGCTTCCCTTGAGCGAGAGCATTGCCCAGCAGTTCTGTGGTATCCGTTACGAAGGGATCAATCAGCTTGTCGAACTCGACGTACTCTTCGATGATGGCCTCGACATCAAGCTGTTCTGCCCCGTACACGTTTTGAAGAATGGCGTTTTTCTCTTCCATCGAGGTCAATAGCTTCTCGCGCAGGACATCGCGGTCCAACAAGTCCACCACACGAATGCCTGTGCGGGCAAACTTGTCTACATAAGAAGGACCTATTCCACGCCCCGTTGTACCAATCGCCCCTGCATCGCGCCAGCGCTCCCTGGCTTCTTCGACCTTCTTGTGATAGGGCATGATCAAATGGGCATTGTGGGAAATGTGCAGGCGGCCTTCCACCTCATACCCCAGCTCCCGGATCATTTTGATCTCTTTCATCACCGCGACAGGGTCGATTACAACCCCATTGCCAATTACGCACTGTACGCCTTCCTGGAAAATGCCACTCGGCACCAGGTGCAACACGAACTCATTGTCTCCCCAACAGATGGTATGCCCTGCGTTGGCGCCACCCTGATAGCGGGCGACAATGTCGATGTCCTTGGCGATCAGATCGACGATTTTGCCCTTGCCCTCGTCGCCCCACTGGCTTCCGATAACTACCGTTACTGGCATGTCTCGATGAAATTGAATGTGTGCGGAGATCCGCACTGATCTGGAAGAAGATCCATCCATGCATGCGATGAGCGGTCGCAGGTACTCCCAAACGGGAAAAGAGGGATCGATAAGACACGAAGGAGGCGGCGGACCATAGTCCGCCGCCTCGCGAATCGCTATGAATGGCTACCCGGTCGCGACTCGGCCACCGGAAGCCATACTACTCACCGTCTTCGAAGCTCTTGGCTGCTGCTTCGACGGAATCAAAGTGCTTGAACACCGTGATGAGCTTGGTGATAACCAGCAAAGACTGGATGCGGTCAGCCACATTGGCCAGCCGCAGGTCTCCACCGGCATTGCGCATCGTCGTCAGGGCACTGATAAGCATGCCCAGACCGCTGGAGTTCATGAACTTGACCTTAGCCAGGTCGACGACCACATTGGTCTTGCCTGCCTCCTGTAGTTCATGCAGCGAATCGTGCAGCTTGGAGCCATCAGGGCCGCCCATCACGTTGCCTTTGAGCGTGATGACTACACAGTTATACCGTTCGTCTACGTTGTAATTCATGTCCTTTATTGCGTCGAGGGATCAATGAAAAGCCGGTGCGTCCCGACTCGATTACCGAGTACTAGCCGCCCTTTTTCGCAGTTCGACAACGAGAGGGGAAGCCACAAAAATCGAAGAGTAAGTCCCGATCACTACGCCAACCATGAGGGCAAACGCAAAACCGCGGAGCACCTCTCCGCCGAATATAAACAGGACCGTTACCACGAACAAGGTGGTTCCGGAGGTGACAATCGTACGACTAAGCGTGTTGTTGATCGACTTGTTCACCACGGCCGAATAGGACTCTGACTTGAAGATGCCGGAGTACTCACGGATACGGTCAAAGACAACCACCGTATCGTTTAGCGAGTACCCCACGATGGTCAGGAACGCGGCAATGATGGACTGATCGATTTGTAACGAAAAGCCAAGGACGCCCTTCAGGATTGAAAAGAGTCCCAGTACGATGGTCACATCGTGGAACAACGCAGCCACTGCACCCAGCCCAAAGCGCCATTCGAAACGCAGAAGGATATAGACGAAAATGACGAGCAAGGACCCGAGGATGGAATAGATGGCACCCCGTTTCAGATCGTCTGCGAATCGCGGACTGACGGCATACGTCCCCTCGACACGTGGCTCCGTTTCCGGAAACGAGGCTTCAAGGGCCGAAATGATGGCGTTCTGTACGGTGGTGACATCTTCGGCACCTGCTACCCGCACGAGCAGCATGTCACCGTCGTAAGCTTTCACTTCCGGCTCTGTGCCGAGAGCCTCGGACAGGACGGAACGGACAGCGGTTACGTCATACATCTCATTCGAGTCGATGACAAATTCCCGCCCCCCTTTGAAGTCAATTCCGACTTCGAGACCATTGATGGCGAGCGACCCGAGGGAAAGCAGGATCAGGATGCCCGAGATGATATACCCCTTCCGCCGCGAATCGATGAAGCGGAAGTTGGTGTTTTCTAGAATACGCATGATGTTCGTTTTTCAGGGCCAGACGGCCCGTTGAATGCTGTTGTTTACTCAGTTCGCAGTCCTGATCAGCCGAAGCTGACACCAACTTTGCGCTCGATCACCATGTAGTCCATGATGATGCGCGAGAACACGATTGCGGTAAACATGGAGGAAAGGATCCCGGCCATCAGCGTCACAGCAAAGCCCTGGATAGGACCTACACCGAACGAATAGAGAATGACGCCGACGAAAAACGTCGTGATGTTGGCGTCAAAAATGGCAGAGAGGGCCTTTGCGTAGCCTCCGTCAATGGATGCTTTGAGCGTCTTACCTGTAGACATTTCCTCTCGGACGCGCTCGAAAATGAGCACGTTGGCGTCGACAGCCATACCAATGGTCAGTACGATACCTGCGATACCCGGTAGGGTAAGTGTGGCCTGGAAACCGGCCAGGATACCGAGAATAAACAGGAGGTTCAGGATCAGAGCCAGATCAGCGACCATTCCTGCTGAGCGGTAATAGACGATCATGAACAAGGCTACGAGCAAAAGACCGAACATCACCGAGTTCAGACCAGCACTGATCGAAGCAGCTCCAAGGCTGGGTCCAACCGTGCTCTCTTCCACGATCTCAACCGGTGCAGGCAGGGCTCCCGACTTGAGAACCGTCACGATATCCTGAGCCTCTTCCTGAGAATCCAGATTCGTGATGTTGGAACGACCGCCCGTAATTCGCTGAAGAACATTGGGCCAGGAATACACCACGCCGTCCAGAACGATAGCCACATTCTTGCCCACATTGGCTCCTGTGACACGAGCCCAGGTACGGGCGCCCTCAGAGTTCATGGTCATACTGACTTCCGGCACGTTCGTGAACTGCTCGAAGTCTACCCGGGCATCCGTGATGACATCTCCCGTCAATTCAATTTCAGTTCGGACACCAAGAAGGCGGTACAGCTCGAGTCCTTCTGCCGTGGTCCCGATCGGCGCAGAGGTATACATGTACTTGATACCCCGCGGCAGCAGGTCCTGAACTGCAGGATTACTGAGGAGCTCGTTGACAGCGGCAGTGTCTTCCTCGGCGACAATGCCGAGCTCAACGCCCTGACCTGTCGGCTGCATGGCATCAAGCAGTTCATTTCCAGAACCACCGTCATCACCAGAAAGCAGCTCATTGACGTCGAAGGTCGTATCAGCTGCTGCGTCTGCAACGTCACTAGAGTCTGTTGCCGACCCATAGAAGTCGATCAGTCGCTGGAGCGAGCGTACGTTTTCCGCGGGGTCCACCATCAGGCGGAATTCCAGACGGGCTGTACCCCGCAGGAGACCACGGATACGCTCCGGATCGTCAATCCCCGGAAGCTCCACGATGATGCGGCGACTCCCTTGCTGCTGGATGGAAGGCTCGGTTACGCCGTAGCGGTCAACGCGGTCACGAATGATCGACATGGCGCGCGTGACCGCTTCCGATGCTTCGGTCTGCAGGTACGAAGCTACTTCCGCATTGGTGGAACGACGCGTAATCTGGGCGGCTTCGTTGCGGAAGTACCGGGACAAGCGAGCATCACCATCACGGGACTCGAACTCATCCACAAATACCTGGATGAAATCGCCGTCCGTCGACGCATTGGACGTTTCAGAAGCAGCACGGAGCACGTCATCGAACGTCTCGTCAATATCCGTAGCGAGTTCTCGGACGAGGGCATCAACGCGCACCTCCAGTGCCACGTGCATTCCGCCCAAGAGGTCGAGTCCGAGATTCAGTGATTTCTCATCGATCGATCGAATGCGAACGAGGTTTTCGTTTTCGAAGGCCTGTCTTTCATCTTCAGACATCGCCTCCATTTCCTGATTCAGGAAGTACTTCTGACCGGACGGGTATAGATAGTAGCCCGACAGGACCAGGAAGAAGACCGTCAGGAAGATCTTGAATCCGTTTCCTTGCATGGTGTTGTATAGAATGGAATCTGATGGAAAAAGGGCTGCCGCGCACGCGCACGACGACCATCACCAGCTCTTCTTAAGGAAGAGAGCTGGAAAAGGAGAAATGGAATGCGAGCAGGATCCTAGGGAGCCCGAGTCTGGTGGATTCCAAATGCGTCCGAGGAAGCATTGGTCGGGACCGAACCCGTCGAGAGGAGTGCTTCATGAGCGGAACCTGACAGGTCTGCCTCAGCCTCCAACACACCATGGTCAGCCAGAGTCAAGGGCAACCGCTCCTTGAAAACACGGAGGTCCTGCGACTGTGTCTGCTGTGATGGCGCTGCCATGGCTGCTCTTAGAAGCGCATCTTCGAGCACACCGTTGAGGAACTCCTGAACCTCTGAGGCCAATCCTTCCTGCCCGGCTACCTGTTGGATATCGGTCCGCGACATGGCAACGACACCTGGAGCCAGCACACCCATCCACACGCTTCCCAAAAGAAGCAGTGCGCTGCAGCGGCTCAGGATATTAGATGTCGAAGGTGCCATGATCTGGTATTCAATACCCGTCGCCCCATACAGGGGCGGCCGGGCGCAATACAGATGCCTAATATAGGGGTTCCCTGCTGCCCGGACTAAATCTCAGTACGAAGTCCAGCGGGACGCAGCTCTTCGCTGTCTTTTGACACGAATTGCGTTTATCGGCGACAACCAAGCGGAAAGCATTGCGTTTGCCAGCGAGGTTCAGACATCTCCGTCCGTGACGCTCCATCATGGCAGCAAATCGACATCTTCGCAACTTCACGATCGCAACCTTCTTTGTTGCGATTGCCTTGGTTTCCTGGGGCGCATTCGTGACATCCATCGACGCCGGGCTGGCCGTGCCCGATTGGCCTACCTCGTTCGATTCGTACGACCCCTTTAATCCGTGGCCTGAGTGGTGGACCATCACTCCTGTGCTGGCTGAACACGGACACCGACTCCTCGGAGCTCTGGTGGGTCTGCTGACGATGATCCTGGCATTCTGGACCTGGCGAGTAGATGATCGCGTCTGGATGCGTCGCCTTGGCTTCGGAGCCCTGGCACTGGTCATTCTTCAGGGCGTTCTAGGAGGCCTGAGAGTGGTATGGGTATCTCTCGACCTTGCTGTAGTTCATGCGTGCGTAGCGCAGCTGTTTTTTGCCCTGCTGGCCTCCATGGCTCTCTTCCAATCGGAGTCGTGGCGCTCACCCCGCCCCGTAAAACACAACGCTACGGTAAAGCATATTCTCTGGATTGCACCTTTGGCGGTATATCTCCAAATCGTTTTCGGAGCACTTTTACGTCACCCCGGCACAGGAATTGATACCACGTTGGTAGCCATTCATCTTGGATGGGCTTTCGTTGCCACCGCGATGATTGCGGTGCTCGTTTCTCGTATTCGAACGACCATGCCCATGGGTGGACTGCTTGACCGCATGACGAGATCACTGATTATTGTTCTTGTTCTGCAGGTTGCGCTGGGTCTGTTCGCCTATTTTGTGTTGCTGGATGAGTCCGGGCGTATCCAGCCGAGCAATGTCCAGGTCATTGCGAACTCCGCCCACATGGTTATTGGAGCCTTGCTCTTTGCCACCACCATCGTGTCGTCCGTTCTTGCCGCCCGTGTTCGTTCCCTTCCGGTCCAAGCCACTTCATGAGCGTATCCCAAGTCCGACATAGCTCGAGTCGTTACGTTGCTGCGGCAACCTGGCGGGACTGGTTGACCCTGACCAAACCGGAAATCACCTTCCTGGTCACGATATCGTCCCTGGCGGGTTTCATCCTGGCCTCCAATGGCAGCGTGGACGGTTGGACCCTGTTTTGGGCGATGATTGGTATTCCCCTGACCTCAGCGGGCGGCTGTGCGCTGAACCAGGTTCTGGAAGCTGACTTGGACGCCAGCATGAAGCGGACCGCGAATCGCCCCATTCCTGCTGGTCGCATCGGGATCAACCAGGCGAAGTGGTTCTCCCTCCTGCTTATCGGCGCGGGCGTTGGCATCTTGTGCCCACTGACGAACCCTCTCACTGGCGTCATGGCCGCCATGACCGTGGCTCTCTACATTTGGGTCTACACTCCCCTTAAGCGCAAAAGCACCTGGAACACGCTGGTCGGCACCCTGCCAGGCGCCCTACCGGTGCTGGGAGGTTGGACCGCAGCTTCCGGGTCGCTGGGAGCTGGAGGATGGGCCCTGTTTGGCGTTTTGCTCTGCTGGCAAATGCCGCATTTTTTCGCTCTGGCATGGATGTATCGCAAGGATTATCAAGCCAGTCCCTTTCTGATGCTTCCCTCCTCGGACCCGAAAGGGGATCGGACAGCACGGCAGATGGTCGGGTACTCGCTCGCCATGATTGCCTTTTCGGTCGTTCCTGTGTTCCTCGGACTATCGGATTGGGCATTTATGGCGGGAGCACTCCTGCTGGGATCGTGGTTTATGGTCCACGTAGGACGCTTCTGGTTTGCTCGAACGGTGCAGCATGCCCGTGCGGTCCTTAAAGCTTCCGTCCTGTACATTCCGTTGCTACTGCTAGCGATCATTCTCGATCGTCTGTTTCTGATGATGTAGGAATCGGCTGCCTGCCGACATTTCGCAATCTGATCTGATGGCCACTCCCGTCGATATTCTGGCCCTCGATCGCGCTTCCCTGAAAGCGTGGGTGGAGGAATCCGACCCTGGATTCCGGGCGGATCAACTATGGCGCTGGCTGTGGAAACAAGGAGAGCGTAATCTCGATGCGATGACCAACCTTCCTGCCTCGCTTCGAGAGCGTATTTCCACGAAGGGAGTAATCAATCAGCTCTCATTATCAGGGCAGCAAGTCGCCTCTGACGGCACCATCAAGTTCCTGTTTGCCTTGACTTCTGGACGGCATGTCGAGACCGTTCTTATCCCGGACTTTGCCGAAGATGGAATGCCCGTGCGGATGACCGTCTGTGTCAGTAGCCAGGTCGGGTGTGCCATGGGCTGCTCATTCTGCGCGACGGGATTGATGGGGTTTCAGCAAAACCTGACGTCGGGAGAGATTGCAGAGCAAGTGCAATTGGCCGACCATGCCGCTCGGACGACCTACGATTCGCAGGTATCGAACGTCGTCTTCATGGGCATGGGAGAACCTCTCCTGAATATGGATGGTGTGCTTGGAGCGATCGAAAAATTGACCGCTGACGACGGATTCGGGCTGGGAGCCAAGCGTATCACAGTTTCGACCGTAGGACTGGCAACCCGTATCCGGGAATTGGCCGATTTGGAGGCCCGGTTCGGACTTGCCGTTTCGCTGCATGCCCCGTTCAATGACAAGCGCAGCTCCATCATGCCAGTCAATCGTAAGGCGAAAACTGATCTGGATTCCTTGATATCCGCCATCAAATACTACACCGACAAGACGGGGCGTCGCATCACGTACGAATATTGCATGTTTGCCGGTTTCAATGACAGTATCGAAGATGCTAGGGAGTTGGCGAAACTGGTCCAACAGGCTCCGGCCAAGGTCAACCTGATCATGTATAATCCGGTTGAAGGTCTGGGATTTCATCGTTCGGAAGAGGACACACTGGATCGGTTCATCTCAGAGCTGGTAAAGAAAAAAGTCACCGTTACGGTCCGTCGAAGCCGGGGTCAGGACATCGACGCTGCGTGCGGCCAGTTAGCCATCAATCAGTAGAGTCGTGCCATGAGCAAGACAGCTTCTCCCCCGACAAAAAAACGATCCACCTCCGTCCATGTGCCAAGTGACGATCTGTCCCGATCCGTACTCGGCTTCGTAGCTGCCGTGATCGTCGGCGCGATCGTACCCAAAACCCTGGGCTATCTTGTTCGTCGCGTGTTTTTCAGGGCTTTCAAGGACGTGTTCATCCTTGCCCTGGCCGGCTGGTTGGCCGACCTTTTGGCCTCCTCCGTATCGCGTCCTGATGCGAAAGACGCGACCCGATAAACCCTTCAATCATTTTTTCCTACCCACATGGATATCGCTGCCGTAGAAACCCTTGTCACGGACCTCTTGACGATTTTCCTTCCAAAACTCGTTGGTGTGGTCATTCTTTTGGTCGTCGCTTGGACGGTTGCCAAATGGGCCGGAAAACGGGTGACCAAGACCACTGAGGAACGGCTGGACCTGACCATTGCCTTATTCCTTGGTAGTCTGACGCGGTACCTGATCCTGATCATGGCACTGCTGGGCTGCCTGAACATTTTTGGATTCGAGACGACCAGCTTTGCTGCCGTTCTTGGTGCCGCCGGCCTGGCCATCGGACTCGCGATGCAGGGTACACTCAGCAATTTCTCGGCGGGGCTGATGCTACTCATCTTTCGGCCATTCAAGGTCAATGATGTGGTTTCCACGGCAGGTGTCACGGGTAAAGTGATTCACCTCAACCTGTTCACAACGGAACTCGATACCCCCGACAATCGGCGTATCATAGTGCCCAACGGATCCATCTTCGGCTCAACCATTGAAAACGTCACATTCCATGACACGCGCCGGGTAGATGTGTCGGTAGGAACTGATTACCCGGCAGACATCAGTCAGACCCGTGAGACGCTGCTCGGCGCCGTTGCCAACCTGGAAGGTGTTCACGCCGAACCTGCTCCGGTCGCTTACCTGACCGAACTCGGGGCGTCTTCCATCGACTGGTCCGTTCGGATCTGGGCGAACACGGACGATTACTGGCTAGTACGAGAACGAGCCACCCAGGCCATTAAAAATGCACTTGATGACGCCGGTATCGGTATCCCTTTTCCCCGAATGGATGTGCATCTGGGTGGAAAAATAGTATCCGAATAGCGCAAGCCTTTTCCATATGCGAGACGAGCCGGGCTGGCTTCGGTTACTAAGCACCCTTACCTGATCGCTACCCCTCATCCTGAGCTTTCAGCGCTGCTTGCTCCTCGTCGCGGTTACGCAACATGAAGGAGAGCGACATGACGATCAGGGTCACAACAACGATGGCGGTAAACGCATTACCATATCCTTGAATGGGCGTGGAAGCGGAGGCAGCAATGGCGCCGACGGCAGCAGCCGAGAACAGTTGCCCGATGGAGATATTTAGGGTAATCAAGCCTTGGGAGATCGCCTTTTCCTGCTTGCGCGCTTCGTGGATCAGGATATAGTTGAGGGATGAACCCAGTAACCCGGCCATTCCCAGACCAATCAACGATGATCCCAGATAGAAAACGGCCTTGGAAGACGGGCTCGTAGCCACCCCAAGCATTCCAAATATGAGCAGGATATTGCTCAACAGGATGATGAATTTCGAGCCAGTCTTGTCCAACAACCGCCCTGCCAGTGGAGAGCCGACGGCAACGGCCACCATCATGGGCAGCAGCATGAAAGCGGCCTCAGACGTCGTTACACCATGCGCCAGGACGACAATAGTGGGAAAAAAGATAAAAGCAGCCTCGTTGATCCCGGCCCCGATGGCGTTGACGGAAGCGAGCGCAACCTGACGGTTCTTGAACAGATCGATTCGAAGGACCGGATCTTCAGCGTTCTTCTCGACCCATACAAAGAGGGGAGCCAGCAAGAAGACCAGCAAAAACGCTGAAAGGACACGCCAGGACGTCAAGCTTCCGATCACATCCGAGGTGTCAAAGACGGACAACGCATACGCAAAACTCAGCAGCAATCCGCCCAACACAAACAAGCCTTTGAGATCAAGAGGCGACGTGCGATCCGTTTCTGTTTTCGGAAGTGCTCTCAGACCAAACAGCAACACTATCAGGGCAATCGGCACATTGGCCAGGTATAACCAGCGCCACCCTAATGTCAGCATCAGCCCCGCCAGAATAGGGCCAATGATAAAGGCTATCCCAAAGACGGACCCAAGGAGACCGAATGCACGGCCTCGTCGATCGACAGGAATCACTGCTCCGATCACAGAAGCCGCCACCGGAAAGATGCCAGCTGCAGCCATCCCCTGCAATATTCTCCCAACTAGGAGGATATCAAAGTTGGGTGCGGCCGCTACAATGGCACTTCCCAAGCCGAACAGTGTGATGTCCAGCAAATAGATCCGCTTGCGTCCGAATCGATCCGCCAACTTGGTCATTACTGGTACGCTGACCAGATTGGCTAATACCCAGACTGAAAACATCCATGAAACGAGCCGATCAGTCAGTCCGAACGCTTCACGAATGGCCGGGATAGCCGGACCAAGGATAGCAATGTCCATGGCGCCCATGAGGACGCCAAAGAAGAGGACGATCAGAACGGGTCTGGTAGGTCGATTTGTCTCGCCAGTCAACGGGCTTCTCTGTAGATTCTGGGTAGCTCGACGGGCCGGCGGCATTTCCGAATGAACAAACCGCCTGAATGGTCGTGCAAAAACTGATCATTTCTATACAAAGAGCTCCTCCCGGTTGCATGATTGAGCGTTCCAACGGCGTATTAACCGACAATTCGGAATTGCGCTCCGGGCGCGTCTGGTCAACCGTGGGCCTGTTTGCTGCGCTGGTGCTGTTCTCGGGTGAATGTGACGTACCAGGCGGTGCGAACGAAATCGAGTCGAATGTCTCCTGGACGGACTCCGTCCTGGCCAGTCTTTCCTTGGAGGAAAAAGTAGGCCAGCTGATGATGATAGACCTGCCTGTCAGTTCACGGCTGGGCAGCAAAGCTGAGCGGGAGGTGATAAGAAATCGCACCGACCAGATCCAACCTGGTGGGTATATCCTTTTTGCGGCGGACCCTGTGCCTACCGCGATGACGATTTCATGGGCATCCCATGTATCGGGTGTACCGCCCTTCATGGCGCTCGATGCCGAATGGGGAGCTGGCTATCGGCTGGATGGCCTTAGCCGTATTCCCGATGCCATGGCGCTTGGAGCGACCGGAAATGTGGCCTACGCCAGAGATGCCGGACGAATTACCGCTGGAGACGCGGCTTCCGTGGGGATCAATGTGCTGTTCGCTCCCACAGTCGATGTCAATACGAATCCTGCGAATCCGGTGATTGGGACGCGTGCTTATTCGGACCATCCTGATTCCGTGGCTGCCTATGCAAGAGCTTTCATCGGTGGCGTCGACGAAATAGGACTGCTTCCGGTCATGAAGCACTTCCCAGGACATGGTGGCACGTCGCTCGATTCGCATACGGATGTGCCCGTGGCCAAGTCCTCGCAACCCGTGTTCGACTCGATTCATCTGAAGCCCTTTCGAGATTTGATTGCCGATTCGATTGCGGCCATCATGACCGCGCACATCGTGCCGGAAGGACATCTTTTCTCTGATCCTAAAGCCGCCACATTCAGTACACGCATCGTATCTGACCTGCTACGGGACTCCCTCGAATTTGGGGGTTTAGTCTTTTCCGATGCCCTGAACATGGCGGGAGCGGCATCCATCGGGTCCCCCGCAGAACGAAGCATCGAAGCGCTTGTCGCAGGCGTAGACGTGCTGCTTATGCCATCTGATCCGTTGGATACCAAACGCGCTATTCTACAGGCCATTCGCGACGGTCGTCTTTCAGAGGCACGCATTGAGCATTCCGTGCGACGCATTCTCGCAACCAAAGAACGACTTGGCTTGCATGAGGCTTCAGGAGGATTGGATACAAAATCGCTTTTCAGGGCACTGGACAATACTGGGACAAGGCAGTCTCTGCGTTTCATGGCCCGGGATGCGGTGACTGTTTTGAAGGATGAGACCCTTCTTCCACTCACTGTTTCCCAAAGCGTCGCCCTGGTGTCTATTGACTTCCGAGCCCGAAATCGGGGTCCATCAGGACCGGCAGCGCACTTTCGGGATGAATTGCAAGACCGCCATGGATCGACGATGAACTTGATCGAAGTCAATCCCCGGAACTGGTCAGGGCAAATGCCTGCGATCCTCAGGAATGCTTCACAGAACGAATCCTTGATCATTGCTGATTACACCGGAAACACGCCGGTCTTTGGCTGGGATCGCGCCTCTTTCCTTCGCGACATCGCCTCGGGTCCCGGAAATCTGATCTATGTCAGTTTCGACAAACCATACGCCCTTCCGGATATATTCGACATTCCCGAGGTGATTGTGCAAAGCTACGATGCATCTGATGCCATGGCCCAGGCTACAGCAGATGTGCTTTTCGGACTGAGCGCGGTATCAGGGCGTATACCCGTCCATCTCTCCGACGATCTTCCGCGAGGGAGCGGTCTAAGTCTACCGGCCACGTTCGCAGCTGTAGGACCCGCGAGCCTGGCGGATCTTGATGAACACGCCTTGGCCTCCCTCCTGCGATTGCTTGATCAAGCCGTGGCCGACAGCGCTTTTCCAACAGCAGCGGTAGCTATTGGACGGGATCTGACCGTAGCGCATCAGAAGCAGCACGGATACCACACCTTTGATCGGGAGCGCGCATTGGAGCATCAGGATGTGTTTGACCTGGCCTCGCTCACCAAGGTTATCTCCACGACTACGGCCATCATGTTGTTGGTCGAAGATGGGCTTATTGACCTGGATCGTCCCGTCGCAGACTACCTCCCTTCATTTGTTCAAAATGGAAAAGGCATGGTCACGGTACGCGACCTTCTATCTCATACCGGTGGACTGATCCCCTTCATCCCCTTCCACATGCGTGGGGTTCGCAGTGGTGCTGCGGTCCGGCGTCACATCCTGTCCGATACGCTGGCCTACGAACCCGGAAGTCAATCCCGATATTCCGACTTCGGACCAATCACGTTGGCATGGATGACCGAAACCGTGACGGGAGAGCCTTTTGATCGCTTTGTCAGGCGACGGGTTTTTGAACCCCTTGGAATGAGCCGAACGGGCTATCATTCGAGCCGCACCCGCGATCGGAGTGACGCAGTCCCAACCGAAACTGACGACTATTTTCGAAATCGTACCCTTCAAGGGGAAGTGCATGACGAAACGGCTTGGTTGCTCGGCGGGACGGCAGGTCACGCGGGTTTGTTTTCAACCATCGGTGATTTGACACGGTTTGCTGGTATGCTGTCCAGGGATGGGCGTGTCGGAGACGCCATTTTCCTTCGGCCAGAGACGCTTCGCCTATTCACCGAAGCCGTAGACGAAGAGGACCGACACACCCGGGCTCTCGGGTGGGATACGAAAAGTATGACCGGGTACTCTTCTGCAGGAAAACGCTTTGGCCCGCGATCTTTTGGCCACACCGGCTTTACCGGCACCTCGTTCTGGTACGACCCGGATTCACATCTGTATGCGATTTTGCTCACAAACAGGGTCCATCCAACCCGAGACAATCGCAAGCATATCCCCATCCGCCCAGCCGTTGCCGATATTGCGTTTGATGCGCTGGACCTGGGACTGGCACTCAAGTCGGCTGAAGCGGAGTAGTATCCTCATGAGTGGGACCACTCATTATTTCAGGATGAGCGCGGTCAGCTCCTGAAACATGCCCCGTTCGAGGTAACCGAAGGAACTCGCCGCCACATCGTGGCTTCAAGCCCGCCGAATCAGCCCTGCGCATACATGCCGACGTACGATTACAAACGCGAAGACGGAACGACCTTTGAAATTGAGCAGCGTATCACGGAAGAGCCGCTCAAAGTCTGCCCAACGACAGGCCAGCCCGTAAAACGCCTCATATCTGGAGGTGCCGGCCTGGTATTCAAAGGCAGTGGGTTCTACCTCACTGACTACGCGCGCAAGTCGTCCAGTCCTGCATCAAGCGCAAGCAGTGGCGAATCGCCCAAAGGAACGTCGGATTCTTCCTCAGACGCATCCTCTTCCAGTGACTGACCCGGATTAACGTCGGGCAGCGTTAACGATGGCGAGGAAGTCGTCCGCTTTGAGCGCCGCGCCGCCTATCAGTCCACCGTCCACATTCGTCTGAGCAAAGATCTCGTCCGCATTTCCCGGTTTGACACTTCCCCCGTACAGAATCGGAATTCCTGCGCCCAGCTCTCGACCGAAAAGGTGCTCCAGAAGTCTGCGGATATGGCCATGCATGTCTGCAACCTGCTGAGGAGATGCCGTTTTGCCCGTACCAATGGCCCAGACGGGCTCGTAAGCGACAACCAACTCACTTGCGCTCGAAATATGTACCCCACTCAGGCTCTCCTGAATCTGCGATTCCACGACCTGCTCATGTGAGCCAGCTTCACGCTGGGGAAGGGACTCTCCGACACAAACAATAGGCACCAGTTTTTGAGCCAACGCCTTCTGAGCTTTGTCGCTGACACTGGCATTGGTTTCTCCAAAGAACTGGCGACGCTCCGAGTGACCCAGTATCACGTAGTGGCACCCAACAGCCCGAAGCATGGCAGCGGATACCTCACCAGTGTAGGCCCCGGAGTCTTGCGCATGCATGTTCTGGGCACCCAGGCGGATTCCCGTACCGTGGAGCACGCCGTAAACGGCGTCAAGATTGACAAACGGTGGGCATACACCCACGTCCACATTCTCCACGCTTCCGATAGAGGAAGACACGGCCGACGCAAGCTGACGGGCAGCGGCCAAATCCAGATTCATTTTCCAGTTTCCAACTACGAGCATGTCTAGTAGTGCGGTTTACTGCTGCTGAGAAAGCTGCTCAGCCAGCTGGTTGTAGGAGTTGATGATGGAGATCAGGTCACTTTCCAGATCGTCCAGCGCGGGGCCTGTGTATTTCGCTACCAGTCGCCCGTCGGGATCGATCAGAAAACGGGTTGGAATGACATGGACGTTGAAGTCACGAACCACGTGAGCGGCTAAACCGTCTGCAGACCACACAAAAAACCCCGGGTGATCCTGTTCTTCAAACAGGGCTTCATTGATCGCCTCGTCAGCTTCAACGCTGACCGAAACATAACGGAATAGTTGTGCTGGGAGCGCATCGGCCAGGTAATTCCGTTTAGCAAATTCCCGCTGGTAAATGGGCTCCAGCGGATCATAAAACTCCAGAACGATGAAATAATCCATCAATCCGGAGGAGGTCAGCTGATTTCCCTCACGGTCAATGAGGTCAAAAGCAGGGACCTCCATGCCGGGCTGCAGGTTTTCCAGATCGTAGGTCGCCCGAACAGCCCATTCCGCCCAAGGTGAGTCTGGATAGTCCCGGCGCAGGTTCGAAGCCACCTCGACTGCCTCTGCGGACATGTTTGAGTCGGCATACGCAACAATCATCTCGGCCATGATGCCCGCCCTCTTGTCATCCGGAACAGAATCCATTAGAGAGGTCAACAAATCCAGGGCTGCGGATCCTCCCTCCAGTCGTGCCAGGGAGCGCCGCGCAGCACGCGCCACTTCAACAACGCTCTCGTTCTCGCTGGAAACGGATGGATACCGAGCTACAACGAGAGAGTCGTTCCACCCTTCGAGCATGATGATCGATTCGGCCTTTGCCAGATTGCCGCCGATCGTTCCATCGTAGGTGTTCTGGATATTCCACAGAATGGCACTGGTCTGCGTGATGATCCGTTCCACCATCTCGGGAGTGTATTGACCCGGACCGATGACTTCTGCCATCGACTGATTATGCTGTGTCTTTGCGTTGCGGTACGCCATCCAGGCAGCATTCTCTGTGGATACGATGCGTAAGCGACGGGCGCCGAGTGGGAAAACAGCAGAGACTGTCACCGTGTCCTGATCAACAGCCACAAATTCACCCAGAGCCAGCTCGGTACCATTTCGCTCCACGGATATCGGATAAATGCCTGCCTCGGGTGCCCGAACCTCAAAGGCAAATGATCCGTCTTCTGCGGTTAACGCCGTACCAAGTGTGTCAACGTCTCCATCTCGTTGCCCGAGGACAGAGACACGGAAACCCGCATATGAACCGGTCGAATCGATCTCTGCTCTCACAGAAAAAGAGCCGCTAACAGTGGATTCGACAGGATAATCACCCCCACCACACGCGGTCAGGGATACGACACTGGCGACGAATAAAAAAGTAGCTATGGAGTGAATCGATCGCATGAATCTGTTGGATTGGTCTGTCCCGTTCATTCAGCTTGGCGGGACCATGTAATCACTGATGAGCCGTCCCCTGAACCCATTCGAAGGCGATCTGATCCGGCCTGTATGTGTCCAGGCTTCCTGGAAAACCCATCTCGGAATCAGAAGCCTTCTGTTGCTGGTTGCGCTTCGAGCAATGGTTCAAAATGCGAGCGTTTTCTCGATGGCCTCATCGAGGCGGGCATTTGCAGAATAAATATCATCCTCGATCGACTTGGAAAACGCGATGGGCAGATCGGCCCCGCCAACGCGCACCGGAGGTGCATCCAATTCATGGAATGCAAGTTCACTTATCTCTGAAGCGATCTCTCCACCGAATCCACCTGTCCGGGACGCTTCGTGTAACACGATGATGCGATGGGTTTTGCGTACCGAAGCCAGTACCGTCTCTCGATCCCAGGGAACGAGTGTGCGCAGATCAATTACTTCGAGATCTACGCCCTTGGACGTCCACCGCTCTGCGGCATCAACGGCCCAATGAACCCCGACGCCCCATGTGACAATGGTTACGTCGGAGCCTTCCCGCGTTACGTGAGCTTTCCCGAGCGGCACCCGAACAGCTGCATCGGGTACCTGCCCGCGAATGGAGCGGTAGAGCTTCTTGTGCTCGAAGAAGAGGACGGGATTGGGATCGTCCAGGCTGGCCAGAAGCAGCCCCTTTGCGTCAGCTGGAGACGAGGGAATCACCACCTTTAGTCCGGGCACATGGCAAAACCAGGCTTCCATGGACTGCGAGTGGAACGGACCAGCGCCAATTCCACCGCCGAATGGTGCACGAATCGTGACATTGAGCGATGATCCCCACCGGTAAAACGTGGTGGCCAGATTATTTACAATCTGATTGAAACCGCAGGAAATGAAGTCTGCGTATTGGATTTCAAGAATCGGTTTCATTCCCGCCAAGGCCAGCCCCATCGATGCACCAACAGCAGCACTTTCGATGATGGGGGTGTTGCGGACACGGTCTTTCCCGAATTCCTCCAGAAAGCCTTGCGTCACCTTGAACACACCGCCATATTCCGCGACGTCTTGCCCCATGACCACCGAATCAGGCTCTTCCCTCATCCAAGCACGGAGTCCGTCCGTGATGGCGTCAATAAAACGCTGTTCAGATTCGTGGTTGTTGGTAGCAGCAGGAGGCGTCGCAGGAGCTGCGACCGCGAAAACATCGGCGTATTCCTTGGCTTCCGTACTGGAAACTTCAGGCTGCTGGAGCGCCCACTCGGCTAATTTGTCTATGTGAGCGACCAAATCCTCCCGGATCCTGACGCATACATCCTTTCCGAGCTTCTCCTCAGCATATGGCTCGAAGCGCTCAATCGGATCCAACGTAGCCCATTTCTCCTGTAGTTCTTTCGGGACATACTTGGTACCGGATGCTTCTTCGTGTCCCCTCATCCGGAACGTCTTCATCTCGAGAAGAGTCGGGCCTTCCCCCTTCAATGCTCGTTTTCGTGCGTTTCGTACCGCTTCGATGACGGCCAACACGTTATTGCCGTCTACTACGACGGATGCCATGCCGTATCCAGAACCGGCTTCGGCAAGGTTTTCAACTGGAATGGCCTCGGACGTTGGTGTAGAAAGGCCATACCCGTTGTTTTCGATCACGAACAAAACGGGCAACTTCCAGACGGAAGCAAGATTCAGCGCTTCGTGGAAATCTCCTTCCCTCGTGGCTCCCTCTCCAACAAATGCAGCTGCGACTCGCTTTTCCTTTCGCATCCGGGCGGCAAGTGCCAGGCCATCGGCAACGGGAAGCATGGCCGCCAGATGGGAAATCATTCCCACGATATTTTTCTCCGGCAGACCGAAATGAAAAGTCCGATCCCGGCCTTTTGTAAAACCACCCTCCCGTCCCATCAGCTGACAGAACAGACGATCAAGGTCTACGCCACGTGTTGTCCAGACACCCAGATTGCGATGCATGGGTAGCAGATAATCGTCCTCTGAAAGCGCCCACGTCACACCGACGGCGATCGCTTCCTGCCCATAACCGCTGAACCATTTGGATAGACGGCCTTGACGAATCAATCGGAGCTTTTTCTCTTCGATGATACGCGGGAGCAGTAAGGCGCGATAAACAGATTCGGTGTCTTTCTTCGTTCTGATGGCCATGCGTCAGCGGACGGCAGCGTGCGGGTAAGATGGGAGCGGCGCTGCGGACATGCAGCGGGCGGCGCCAAAGATACGGCCTGAGGGGTCAATGACCACTGCCTTTCAACGCCGTGTAAATGGTTCTGAACAAGATTTGCAGATCCCGGCGCAAACTCATGTTCTCAATGTAAAAAAGATCGTATTTCACCTTCTGTTGGACGTCCTCCAGACTCGTGTCATACTTCCACTTTACCTGGGCCCAGCCGGTAATACCCGGCTTGACACGATGACGCCGGGAGTAGAGTGGGATTTCCCTTGCCAATTTCTCGACGAAAAAAGGACGCTCGGGTCGAGGACCTACCAGAGACATATCCCCGCGCAAGACATTGAAAAATTGGGGGACCTCGTCAATCCGGGTCTTTCGCAGCCACCTTCCCATGGCCGTGTACCTCGGATCGTCCTCCGTGGCCCACACGGGACCAGTGGATGCCTCTGCGTCCTTACGCATCGTCCGAAACTTGTACATCGTGAACTCCTTGCCTTTCTGCCCTATCCGACGCTGTCGGTAAATGGCAGGACCCGGGCTGGAGAGCCGAATGAAAAGGGCCATCAAAACCCAAACCGGAAGACCAAGCACCAGCACAACGAACGAAACCACGAAATCAATCAACCGCTTCAAGCTCTGCTCCCAAGCCTGCATCGGCTCGGGTAGAACCTCAATCAATGGCAATCCATACATGTGCTCAGTACGCGCCATCCCCCCAATTATCGAGTAGAAATTGGGCACGAGTTTCAGTGTGACGGGCTTACCATCTGTGAGCCGTAGCACTTCCATGAGCTCGTCGCCATCATTGGGCCCCAACGCAATAAGAACATCCTGTACATCCAGCTCATCAATGAGACGCGGAAGGTCTTCGACTCGATGACCATCTCCCATCAAGGTCTGGGTTGCCCCTGACGCAACGCCCTCTTGCTTAAGGTCACGTGTCAGGCGCACCGCTCCCACAATGGATAAGCCGGCCTCTGGATAACGAGCTACTTCTTCGTGAAGCGAGTCCAAAATGTCGGACCATCCAACGATCAGCGCGCGATGTAACCCCCGACCACGAAGGATCAACAGCTTCTGTATGGAACGAACCATGATTCGCCCAATCGAAACACAGAGGATGATGGCTGCCCAGTAGGCTAGAATGTTGGACCGTGCAGAGTGGGCATCCAGCGTTTCCACAAACAGTAGCAGAAACAGCACCAGTATCCCGACCGTGACAACCTTGACGATGGTGACCAATTCGTCGAATCGAGACGAGGCATACCGTTCCCGATACAGACCGAAAAAAGTGAAAACCACGAGCCAGAATCCGGTCAGCAGCACAATCATGAGGCTGGTGACCCCGGGATCGGGAATGAGAACGGGATCAGCAAACCACCCCCACTCGAAACGAGCCTGGTGCCATATGCGGTTGGCGAAGAAGACCGCCACCGCATCCATAAGAACCAGAACAGTTAGCTCGACTTTGCGTGTCAACGCTTTAAGAGATTCAGCCCGTGGGATTCCGCGCGTGCATACCCATGAAACTGTGGTAAGGTTCGCATAGTTTGTCGTAAGCACTCCTGGAAATTGTTCATGCTACGCACCCGCTTCTTCCTTATACCCTGCCTTCTTGCTGTCTTCTCGACGGCAGCGGAGGCCCGTCAGGCACCTTTTGTTGCGGTAGACGATCCGATAATGCCGTTCATTGAGGCCGCCTTATTGGAAGGATTGGCCCCTGAAATCAATCCTGTGTCCTGGCCGTTGGGCCAGCAGTCGCTGATTTCATGGTTGGATAATTCAGATTCCGAGTCCTCTTGGCTTGCTGGAACAACCGGGCGAATTCGATCCAGATTACCGGCCAAAGGCCAACTGGACAGCCATGTGTACACCGACTTGCGAAATGGCCTTCGATTGGCAACGCAGGATCGCAGGGAGCTGCTACGAATCCAGGATATGGATGAGTTTTCGTGGCAACCCATGGTACTTTCGCGGACTTGGTTCCACGCTGGCCAGTGGACGGCTTCTTTGGGGCTGCGATTCGATCGCTACTACGAGGTGGACCCAGATGGTATGGATGCAGCCCACAGGTGGTTGAGCCGGGCAGAGGACGCCTACATAGCTCGTGATGGGCAATGGGTTGATTTCTTTTTTGGACGAATGGGGAGACACTGGGGCCCAGCAGAAGGAGCTGGATTGCAGCTGAGTCAAAACCCTCGACCGATGGACCACATGTCCGTGAAACTGGGAGGTGAGCGGCTATTTATTGAGTCTGTCCTTGCTGAGTTGGATAGTTTCACTGGAGATGGCCGTGCCACAGGTACGGCTGGCGCCGATTCTGTGCGCTCAGGTAGCATCCGCCGCATGCTGGCGGCTCATCGCCTGTCGTTTGGCGTGTCGGAACAATGGACGGTTGGTCTTTCACACTCCACCCTCTACTCGGGACCCAACGCTGGATTCTCACTGAAATTCGCCAACCCATTCAATGTGGCTCTCTACGAAATCGACAACCGCCCCAAGAACGACGAAAACAATGGCTTTGTCGGTGTATTTTTTGCCTTCCGAAATGCGCGTACCATGGCCAGCGGTGAACTCCTGTTGGACGACGTCGATGTGCTGAATGGATCCGAGCCGGCCTCCATTGCGGCCACGGTCCGTCTTCGGCGAAAAGATCTCCTTTCAGGCCTGAGTGGCGGATTATCAGCCACGATAGTCACGGCACGTACGTATAATTCCGAGCAATCGAGTGGACAGCTTTCCTATCTGGGTCGCGGAATAGGTACTCAGTTCTCTGACTTTGTCCACCTGCGAGCTTTCGCTGATTGGATGCGTGTCCCGGCTTGGATCATTCGCATCGGCGTGGATGTGCTCCAACAGGGGGAGGCCGATTTCCGCTCAGCATTACCGGATCTGGACGCAGCAACCCTGATTACCGGAACGGCTGAGTCAACGGTGCGGCCTTTCTTGCGTGTCATGGGACTCAGCAAGGCAGGCGTGGATGTGAACGGGGAGGTTGGATGGAATACGATATCGGACTACGGACATCGAACCGGCGTGAACCGGTCGGATTTGACCGCCTCCGTTTCGATTGCCTACCGCGTTTCGGGATCCCGAAAATTGTAATGACCACGTTATCGCCGGCAGCTCGCCGAGTCTTCTGTTTTCGGACGCGCCTTCATTCCTTGTTCGGTGTGCTGCTCGTTATTTCGATGGCAGCGCTCCCCGCCCGAGGTCAGACTCCTGCCGCTTCTCCTCAAGAAGCCTTCCCCTCGCTCAGAATTGGAGCGTCCGGAGGAATGGTATTCCGGGAAAGTGGCATGCCAGGGTGGTCTCCCGGAGCAGATGGCAGGCTTACCATCGATACCCCCTACGCAGGGGGTCGCCTTAGACTCGATACTGCATATCGAGCCTGGACAGGGTCATCCGAGATTCTGGCCATCGTGGATCGTGATGGCGGAACCGGTCAGGTCTCCCCGCCCGATGTGCAGACGATTGACATCCTGGCTGGATGGGGACTGAGTAATGCTCCAGACGCGCCGATTTTTCTGGAGGCGGGACTCCTGCTGGGTAACCGTTTCATGCTCTTTGACCTGCCCCACGGAACGGCCGCGCGATTTGAATCGGAAATGCTTGCCGGTCCCTGGATACGTGTCGGCCGCATTGCAGGACCTGTGCGACTCTTTGGAGAAGTACGTGCGCTGCGCGTACTGACCAATCCGCGTTGGGATACTATTGGACTCAGCGGCGGCATCGCCGTTGAGTTTGCTACGCCCGGATGGATCCGGTGGATACTGCGATGAGGCATTGCTTCGGCATAGCACTGATGAGTATTGCGTTCGTGGCCTCTCAGGTCCATGCGCAAGTCGGCGAGAACGCTCCAGAAGAGGCCCTTCCGTCTTGGTCCCCCTGGACCATGACCGCTTCGGAAATCCAGTCAACCGGTGCAGTCAGGTTCTCGGAACTGATCCGCATGATGCCAGCTCTCGAAACCTGGAGTTCAGACCGCTACACGCATCGAATCGTTGGCATGGGTCTTGGAGGGCTTCATCCTGACCCCATTGATATCACGCTCGACGGTTTGTCGCTGCCGGCCTTCCTTCTGGATCGCGTCCTTACAGAAAGCCTTCCCGTTTCTCCGGGAGACCTGGACGAGCTTACCTTCACGCCCGGTCTGACCATGGCGGGTCCGGCGCGTAAAACGAATGGAACCATCGCCCTACGCACGCCGATGCGTTCAGGATGGCATCTCAGTGGCGCATTTGCCGTGATCAATGAGACCGGTGACCCCGGTCCAGCCAAACACACCGATGCCCGAGCCAACAACGTGGATCGTAGCGGACCGGCGACGTGGGTGCGAACCGGCTGGGGCAACAAAAGATGGATGATTCAGGCGGGAGTAAATACCGACCTGCACCACCTCACCGACGAGCGTATATCCGGACGGGTTCGCGGTACGTATGCTGAAGACGTTCAGCCCGTGATTACGCAGTTTGCCCCCTTTGTTCGAATCCGGCACGAAGGCGATGGGCTGCGATTCCAAGCGATGGGCGGACAGTCCCGAAGGAAGGACTTCATTTACCATGAATCTGCTGGGCGGGAATGGCCGGCTCGATTGCGTCGAGAATGGGCTGCATCCCTACTTGAAAAGAACAGCAGCTTCGCCTTGATGTCTTTTCGAGCGGACGCGTCACGAATATCCCTCTCTGAGAGACCTTCCTTCATCGAACTGCCGTCCCCCCTGCTCATCGAAGACGCATCCGTCGAAGGCTCGCTGGAAAAGCGCCTCTCGGGGATAGCCTTCCGACTAGCCGTGGGTGCGCGGACGTGGATGATTGATCAGGAGGGAAAACACTTCGAGCAGTTCACTCCAACGGCTTCTACCGAGATATCACGGACAGGACAGACCTGGTCATCGAAGGTTTTCGTTCAGCTTTCCCGGCTCGCGGACGATGCATGGCAGCCGAACACGTACAGTTGGCTGGCCAATGCATCGGTAACAAACAGTGGAGTCAAAGGGTCGATTTCGCTCCGTCTGGCCGGTACGCAAGGACACTTCCCTGAACCTGGACACCTGATGACCTGGAACAGAGCCGAGGTCAGCCTTGGAGACTGGATGCCGACGCGTGCGGTCCCAGCATCATCTTCTGCGCCTCGCTCCTTGGAGTTTGGACTCCTTGGTCGTCGATTGCTGTCTGGATCCTGGCATGGATGGGCACATGCACATATTCGATTATTCGAGGGACATACCCTTGCAGACCGGGTTATTGATCAGCGATTCGGAATCGGGCCTCTGCTGCCCGAGTGGCAGTGGTCCTCTGGGCATTCCGGATGGTTGTTTTCTCGAGCCGCAGGAATTGAGCGCCTCGAGCCGGGAGACATCACGTGGCGGGCCTTCTTTCAATTCTATCACGTCTCTTCCCAAGGTGACGATGCCTTTTTCAGGCATCAGACCGGTTTTCCACGTCATCGCCTGCAAGTAATGGCTTCGGATACCCGCCCTGGAGGGGTCCGATGGATGACGAGGTTGGGCTATGCATCCGCTTGGACCTGGCCAGAATACCGCGAGCCAGCTCGTCGGGTTATTCCCGCTGATATCATAGCCGAGATTACGATTGGTAAAACCTTGTTCTCGGGCGTGGCTGACGCTCTCGTATCGGTCCTGAATATCCCTGACCGTCCCTTGGGCAATCACCCAGCGGGCGTGGAAGAACAGCTTGCCATACGACTGACGTTGTCGGTAGCGCCCGTCTCCAGGTCACAGGATAAATGATGCGGTCTCTCGAACGGTATACTGGTCTGGTCTCGGATCCCATGGCCTTTCTGGATGCCTGTAATCATCCGCTTCCTGAAACGGTGTGGAGTCCCACCTCGCATGCCGCTGCCCTATCTGCTTTTCCCTCCACGGGCCTTCGTGCGATGAACTGGAGTCTGGAAGGATTTCGAGTCGATCATCGCGACGACGCGTTTGGTGTGCACTTTCTTCTTGGCGGATTCCTGATCCAGGAAGAAGCGGCCATGATGGCCGTATCGGCACTCGATCCATCTCCAGGCGAATGGGTATTGGATCTGTGCGCAGCCCCGGGTAATAAGACGGTGCAGCTCGCCTGCGCCGTCGGGCCGTCCGGATGGATAGTTGCCAATGACGTCTCTGCGGCCCGCCTGCAGATTTTGCGGGGATTGGCAGACCGCTTCCGTCTTCCAAATCTGTCTCTGGTTGTGCATGATGGCACCTCGTTTCCCTTTCGATCGTCACATGGCTCGACCAATCCCATTCTGTTCGATGCAGTCCTCGCGGACGTGCCCTGCTCGTGCGAAGGCACATGCCGGAAGAATAACCGGGTTTTTGAACGAATGAATGCGCAGCGGACTGCTGCGCTTCCATTGCTTCAAGAACGCCTGCTACGGCGTGCCATCCGGCTTACGAAGCCGGGTGGTCGCATCTTGTACGCCACCTGTACCTTTGCGCCCGAGGAAAATGAACTGGTTATTCAGCAGGTTCTTGAGCATCCAGAACCAGATCAGGATGTATCTCTCGAGTCCATTCAGATACCAGGCGCCCACCTCGATGAGGGGCTGACTTCCTGGAACGGTTCAACGTTGTCTTCCGAAATGCGCCGGGCTGTACGGGTCTGGCCACATCAAAATGACACGGGAGGCTTCTTCTTTGCCCTGCTGCGTAAGGGGTCCTCAGGAGCGTCGAACCGATGTGTTTCCGCCCCAAAAAGGCCGCTGGATCATGCCAGCATGCCTTGGGGAGCCTATGATCTTCCCGATGCCTTCCTTGGTGGCCACTCGGAAGAAGTGACCGGACGTAAGCACGCACGATTGGTAACATCTTCTCGGCCCGTGCTCCCCTTCAACGAGATAGCCGTCGGGTTCAGTGGTGTAAACCTGAAGTCACGGGAGCCACGCCCTTCAACACCGCTGGCAGCCTATCTGGCTCCGCATGCGCGCGCAGGCATCGCTGAGATAGCGCGGGAGGATATGATTCGTTTTTTGTCACGCGAATCCGTCAGCCCACTTTCATTGATTCCTCCTGCCGACAAAACCCGGTATGTATTGGTACGCAGCGGACCCTTATCCATCGGATTGGGACATATCGACGCCTCGGGCCAATTGGAGTCGCTCTTTCCTCGTCACGCGGCCGGATTACCGGTTGCCGAATGGCTACAGGGTCTCAGCGACGCGTGAAAACGAAAGTGATGAGTCCTTGCTGTGGTTCCTGAGGTGCAGTTGACGGCAGCGGATTGAACCGCCATCCGCGCACAACACGCAAGACCTCGCGATCCTGGGAAGGATCTCCACGACGAACAGGAAGTGCCTGCGTAACATTGCCAAGCGGATCCACCGTTATGCGTACGGTGACCCGCACATCGCTGTTTTGGGACAGGAAGACCGGAGGAGGCGTGTTTACGGGCTCCCTGTTGAGGCCCTCGATACGAAATGGTGCCGATGCTTGCTCCTGGTTCGAACTTCCATCATCCCCCGATTCTTCGCCTTGATCCGGATCGAGTGAACCACTGCCAAGAGGCAGCACGACGTCCCGCTCCGGTTCAGCCTCCTCGTCAACTTGCTCTTCTTCGGTATTACTCGTTTCTGGGGCGATTACCTCAGATTCTGGCGCATCGACGATTTCTTCGTCCGGTGCGTCCAACGGGGAGTCGGGAAGCTCCACTGGCTTGACCTCATCAGGAGGTGCAACCGGGGACTGCTCTTCTTCTTCCTGCTCTATTTCCGGCTCCGGTTCCGGCTGCTCCCGCATCGGCGCCTGCTGAACGGGCCTGCCTTCCGACAATGGACCGAATTCCACCTCGAGAAAACCCATCTGCTGTTCGTCCGACGCGGCAGCTGTCAACAAGGAGAGCACCACAAGTACCACGACGTGGAGTCCCACGCTTATGGCTATTCCGGCTCGGTCTTCTTTTCTGACTCTCATGGTTCAAAGGCGGGGATGCAGGTGGCTCCACAATCGGATTTTCCGACGCTTTGCCACCGCAAGTAGACGCTTTCAGGTGGTCGAACTCTCCGGAGTGGTACGGGGTCCTGACGAGACGGCATTGCCGTTCGAATGCCATGAATCACGGACTACGTATCGAGGACGACCTTTGACCTCATCGTAGACTCGTGCCAGATACGATCCCATGACGCCGAGAAAGAACAACTGTACACCGCCGAAGAAGAATGCTGCAAATGTCAATGAGGCCCATCCAGTTATGGCCGTTTCCATCACGTATTTGACGATGAGTACCCACACCAGTCCGAGCATCGATCCGGCAGCAATGAGCAGTCCCAATCGCATCGCAAATCGCAGCGGCTTTCCTGAAAACGATGCGAGTCCGTCGAGCGCCAAATCGAATCGCCGCCGCCACGGATACTTGGTCGTCCCTGCCGCCCGACCGGGGCGGACGTAATCGACCGCAGTCTGTCTGAACCCGAGCCATGAAACCAGTCCCCGAACGTAGGGCTGTTGCTCATTCAACGACCGAAAGGCGTCAATAACAGGCTTGGAAATCAATCTGAAATCACCGGTATCAACCGGCGCATCTACGCCGGTGAAGGACCGGAAGAAGCGGTAGTAGACGCCTGCAGTAAAACGCTCAAACCACCCCACCTGCTCTCTTTCGATTCGATGGCCATACACGACATCGTGACCGTCCTTCCAGACGTCAATCATGCGACCAGCGACTTCTGGGGGATCCTGCAAATCCGCATCCATCACAATGGCAGCATCCGCCTCGCACAGATTCAATCCGGCCGTGACCGCAATCTGGTGACCGAAATTGCGCGAAAAGGTTATTAGCTGAACATCTTCCCAAGCACCTGCAACAGATCGAATCAGGGCCGCCGTCCCGTCCGTTGATCCGTCATCAATAAACAGGATGGATATGCGCTCGTCCCGGTCATTCCTGAACGCCTGCAAGGCTTCAAACAAAAGCGGCAAGACGTCTTCCTCATTGAAGACGGGAATGATCAGACAAACGTGGAGATGTTCGGACAGGGATCGGGACACGCGGGCGGTCAGTCTGAGAAACGGTATTGGGCTGATATCCGATGGGAATATCCGAGATCTGAGACGAGACCTGCAAAGTCACCGAATCCGTAGTCGATGGCGGCAGGCCCCCATCGGAATCCAGTACCCAGTGATGGAGTGAGGTCCAGTCCCTCGTCCTTTACGTTCTGAATCCGGTTGAATCCCGCCCTAAAGGCTACCCGATCGGCGACCACAAGTTCGGCTCCCAATCTCGGATGAAGCGCCATACCACCTATCGATAGATGATTCGCTGTTGCGCCGTCAAATGCGAAATCGGTGTCCAGTGCAAGTCGCAGCGTACCTGGTCTGACATCAAATAGTCGGGAAGCCCCCAACCGGACAACAGGAAGGACGAGCTCTGTACCACCTTCCGGGAGATCGTCTCCGAAAACGTCTTGAATGTTCAAAAGGCGACCAGAATCCACGGACCAGGACTGCAGCATGGTCGTGACGTCCTGCACAGTGAGTCCCATCTGCCACGCACCCGTCAGATAGCGCAGGCCGACATCCATGGAGTATCCCCATGCTGTTGCGAAGTCTCCGATATTCCGGCGAATGATCTTGGAGGTCACGCCAACGGATACCGACTCGTTCAACTGCTTGCCATATGCAACCAGAAACGCGTAGTCCGCGGCAGAAAAGGTAGTGATCGCACTCTCCGGATCAGGAATGGGTTGGTCTCGCTCCGAATCCCAGGCGTCCAGGGTATTCTTGATATCATTCACGCCACTGCGAATCAACGTCACTCCAAGAACACTCTGATCCGAGATTGGAATGGCAAAGCCTGCGTAGTCAAAGGAAACAACCCCAGAGAACCGTTCAGCGTGCATATACGATACTTCCCGGGCCGAGACGCCAGGAAGCCCGGCAGGATTCCAGAAGCCGGCATAGACATCGTCCGCAACGGAGATGTAGGCCCCCCCCATCCCCAAAGCACGCGCGCCCACACCGCCAGCGAGGAAATCGGCGCCATACTTGGCAACGCGCTGTGCGTGAAGGTCCTCGGCGCCCGCAGTCACAAGAACAATGGCAACAAGAAGATGCTGCAGAAAGGCTTTCAATTCGTCCTCAGGATGAAGAGAGATGGCAGGCAGGGTATGCCACATGACACAACAGGTTTCGACAGGTGCACGGAATGCCCCTGTGACTCAGGGTTCTACGCCCTTCGCAAGCGGGCGGCGTATGCCCCATCCATCCCCGATTCAAACGGCAGGCTGAGATAATCCCCCTCGGGGGTCAACCACTGTTTGGGAAAGGATGCCTCGGTTGCCTCTCGACTGAAGTCCTGGTGTGAGGAGATAAATGCATCGACCTGTCCTGCATTTTCAGCCGGCTCAATCGTGCAGGTGCTGTAAATCAACAGTCCTCCGGGTTTTACGCATCTCGCCGCTGCCTCAAGCAACGAACGTTGCAAAACGACCAACTCTTCAATGTTCTGCAACTCCCGTCGCCAACGCATGTCTGCACGCTTGGAAAGCACGCCCAGGCCAGAACACGGCGCATCGAGCAGAACAAGATCAAACGCCTGCTCCCACGAAGGGTCACCTTCCCGAGCGTCCCGAGCTACCGTGTCTACCTGCTTGAGGCCCATTCGGTCGGCATTCTCCCGAACCAGCTTCAAGCGATTTTCCTGGACGTCGCATGCCAGTACACTGCCCTCATCGCCGACTCCCAGAGCCAATTGAACCGTCTTTCCACCTGGTGCTGCACACAGATCCAGAACTGATTGGCCTTGAACCGGTGCGGCATACTGTACGACGAGCGCTGCCGCCTCATCTTGAACATACGCCTTGCCATCGCGGAACCATCCAGCCCGAATGAGGGGCTGGAGACTCCGCATCCGGACCATGTCAGACATCCACTCGGACACTTCAAAGGCTACCTCTGACACCCTCAGCGCCGTCTGAGCCCGCTGAGCATCGCCAGTCAGGTGGACGCCATATGTTGGTCTCCCATTGTTGTAGGTCAGCAACGCTTCCGTTTTTTCTTGTCCGAAAAGCTCGATCCAACGCTCAACCATCCAGGAAGGATGGGAATGCTTCGTCGCCAATGCCTCCGAAATCGGGCCATGTGGCGTCGGTAAGGCATCACGCTTTCTAACAATTCCTCGAAGAATGCCATTAGCCAGTCCGGCTGCGCCTTGACGGACATGAATCTTCGCCGCTTCCACCGTTTCATTGATGACGGCGTGATCCGGCTGGCGGGTAAAGAGCAAGCCATGGATCCCAATCCGCAGGATGGTGCGCATACTGGACTCCAACCCAGCGGCATCACCGCGATAAAATCGGGAGATCAGGAAGTCCAGATACCGCTGCCAACGAATAACGCCCGCAACGGTATCTCGAATACTGCGGTCCATATTCGGATTACCACTTCGGGTAGCACGCTGAAGACCGATGAATGCATCCTGCTCGGCCATGGCATCCAATTCTCGCGCCGCCAGCAAGCGCATCGAGGCCGGTTTGGATTGGTTATTGGTTTGCATGGAAGTCGATTTGGATGTCAGTTCGTTATGCCGGCGCCTTTTCAACGGGATGCTTCAAGCCGCTTCTGCAGCTGCCTTGCTGCAACAAACAACGCGTCGTGGGCGGGGGCCAATTTGGGCGTATACAGATAGTCCATCGCATAAGCATCATCAACACTCGCTCCTGAACGCAGCAGTGCGGTCACGGTATTGGTACGCTGCGCGGCCCCATCCTCTCCAATCAGCTGGGCGCCCAGGAGTCTGCGTGTGCCTCGCTCACCGACCAGTCTTACGTATAGCGGCTTGTTGGGTGAATTGGAAGACGCACTTCGGTGACGGATATCAACGGCAACGGCTTCAAGACCCGCTCGGAGTGCCCCTTCCAACGTCAATCCCGTATGGCCAATCTCCAGGTCTGCCACTGACACACCGGCCGCGTGAATGACGCGTTGCATCGTGGCCGGCCGCCCGACTCCACCGCGAGCTGCGTTTTTTCCCGCCACCCGGCCGGAGCGAAACGCATTGAGTGCCAATGGAACCGGATGCGCCTTTCCCGTCAGCATCTCGGTGTATGCCACCACATCTCCACATGCCCAAATGGCCGCTCCAGAGGTTTGAAGGGATTCATTTACCAGCAGGCCGCCGGAAGGGCCTACTTTGAGTCCGGCGGATCTAGCGAGCTCCGAATTGGGACGCGTTCCCGTAGCCGCGAGAACCAGGTCACAGCCAATCCGCTCCCCTGCATCAGTCCGAACGGCTCGGATGCGACCATCCGGAGATACATCCAGGCCGATCGCCCTCTCCTCTCGAACCTGTACACCCCGCGAGGTCAACCAGCGCACAACATGTTGGCTCATTTCCGCATCGAGACCTCCCCTCAGGAGCCGTCCTCCAGAAGCCAACAGCGTTACGCGCCACCCACTCCCGGTCAGCCCTTCCACCCCATCCAGTCCGACGTATCCTGCGCCTGCAACAACGGCATGACCTTGCTTATCCCGTTCCAATCGCGCCCGCAAAGCTCGAGCATCCTCGAGACGGCGTAGGACATGCACATGGTGGGAAGCCGTTTTAAGCGCATCCGGCACGTGGGCGCGTACACCCGTTGCCAGAATGAGCGCGTCGAACCACAACCGCTCCTTGTCACCTGTTCTTTCATCCTCTACCGCGATATGCCGAGATTCTACTTCGATGGCCAGAACCCGGGTCAAGGTGCGCACATCGACGCGGAAGCGCTCAGAAAAGGCTTCGGGTGTAAATCGAACAAGCCGTTCGTCGGACGCGATCTCTCCCGCCACATAAATAGGCATCTCACAGGCACTGTAGGAGATGTCAGGGCCTTGATCGATCAGAATGATCTCAGCATCCGGGCTGGTTCGTCGCGCCTCGGCTGCGGCTGCCGTTCCTGCTGCCACGGCACCTACAATGATTATTCTACGGGCGGGCATCAAAGACCTCTCGGAAGGATGTCATCGTGGGGTTCTGGGTGGCGTTCCGAGTGCGCAACATCATGCAGCTCAGGCTCGAGATGCGCCGTGAAGACAACCGTGTCGACGGCGAACAACTCGTGCAATGCGTCTTCCACACGGTGCGATGCATCGTGAGCCTCGGTCACGGTCAGTGCCTCGGGAAACAGCAAATGTACTTCAATCCAAACGCGGTCATGGACCCGCCTGTGTCGCAATTGATGGTATCCCGCTATCACATTTTTTTCGAGCGCTTCGTCAAGCAGGGTCACAATGCGACGCGTCTCAGCTGGATCCGCTGCTTCCATCAAACCGTGCCAGGAGTCTCGCATGAGACGGCCAGCAGTCCATAAAATATTCAGGGCCAGAATGATGGCGACGATTGGGTCCAGCATCACAAAACCGGTCCAACGAACCAAGAAGAGCCCCACGATGACGCCAACGGAGGTCCACATATCTGTCAGCACGTGATGACCATTGGCCCGTAGAACTATGGAGTTATGCTTCTTGCCCGCCTGGACAAGCGTCCAACCCAACACCAGGTTGATCAACGCGAGAACTCCCGTAATGATTATTCCCAGGCCAATCTGATCTATTTCTGGACCGCGAAGAATGTCCCGAATGGCTGTGGCCAGAATGCTGAATGCAGCGATGGAAATCAGCGCACCTTCGAACCCCGAAGAGAAGTAGGCCACTTTTCCGTGTCCGTAGGGGTGTTGCTCGTCCGCTGGCTGAACCGAGTACCAGAGAGAGAACGCCGCAAAACCCGTAGCGAACAAATGAACTACGGATTCGAGGGCATCAGACAGAATGGCAGCTGACCCCGTGATGTACCACGCCGCGGTCTTCCCACCCAACATGAGGAATGCGATGACCAGACTGGCCACCATCACAGGGCGCTGATAATCTTTCTCAGGGTGACTCAAATGCATGGGTATCACGATTGGGGCCCTCAAGGTACAGTTGATCGCGCCTGCATTCATCCCTAATCTGGGCAAGGTCCCGATTCCTCCAAACCTTGTCACCCGTGGTACTTGAACACATCGGCATTGCCGTCAGCGATATTGAAGCCAGTCTTACCCATTTCGAGGCCCTGTTCGGGGCTTCGCCTTATAAAACCGAAGAAGTGGCTTCCGAAGGGGTGCGAACCTATTTCTTCGATGCTGGTGGGACGAAAATCGAATTGCTGGAGTCGCTCAGTGAGGACTCCCCCGTCGCCCGTTTTCTGGAAAAACGCGGCCCAGGCTTGCACCACCTTGCTTTCAGATCCGAAGACGTGGAAGGTGATTTCCAACGGTTGAAGAATGCAGGCTATCGCGTCCTTGGTGAGGGGCCGAAAGAAGGTGCCGATGGCAAACACATTTTCTTTGTGCACCCGGGCGATACGCAGGGCGTGCTCACGGAATTCTGCATGACCGTACCGCGCTGATCAGGTCTCGGTATTACTCGACGCGACGTGTCCCAAAAGCTTCTTGGAGCACGCTGTCTAGACCGGAGTCGTCATACCCGATGGGAAAGATGGCTACGCCAGCCAGACCCAAATCGTTGACAAACCGGTACTTCGCGGACAGACTCTGCGAATCCTCGAACCACCCTTGAATCCATGCCGTTGAATCCTGGAAAGTGTAATACGGACTGCCAGAATCCGTATCCCGTTTCAGGCCGTGGGCTTTCACCCGATCCTGAGCGGCCACTTGCATCTCGGGCACATTCAGGGAATCAAGCCGAGCGTTGGTAATGACCCGAGCGTGACTACGCGTTGTTGACCCCGGATTCGCTTCGATCACGGGCCATTCATATCCGTAATAAGAGACCGTAAGCAGAATGCGATCCCGGTCGATTCCCAGGTGATCCAACCTGCTGATAATGGACTCCCAGTTATTCCCATCCCATCCCGAAAGCGGTGCTACGGGCCCGGCCACCGGTCCGGTTTGCCAGTGCAAATCATAGCCTTGTACCATGATTTCCCCGAAGAAAGACGGAATACGAGGCAAATCGATCATCCCATCTGGATGGAACGCAGGAACGAACATCGACAACTGCGCTTCGGGATAGTGCAAGGCCACGTGAGCTGACAGGGTATCGACGTAGGCATGAAATCCTTCGCGTAGTGCCTCCTTTGCCGGGGCAAACCACTCGAAATCAAGATGGAGGCCCCTGCCCTGACTCTTTTCGATCAGGTCCAGAGACGAATCCAAGAGGGTTTGGCGGTGGGTCTCGTTCAGAAACAGTGCTTCCAATGAGTCTGCATCCAGCAGGGTCAGAGTGGGAATGACCGGGACGCCTACGGAGTCTGCCCGATCAATCAGCCCCCGCCAGGCAAATGGATACCCATTGGCCTCCCGAATCGAACCGTCGGCGGCCGGGGTAATGTCAAAAAAGAACAGCTTATCGTAGAGGCTGAGATCAAGATCGAGCCATAACCCTCTCGTCCACCAGGCGTAGTAACCGTGTACACGGGTGTCGCTCCTCGTGGCATAGGCTGGCAGTGAGGAGGTCACCGTTGAATCGTGGCCCACTACGAGCGCACCGGACACCGCTTCGGAATCACGTTGGCTGTCCTGCTCTGGTGTGGTCGATTCGAGGGAGGCACAACTGATACTCCAGAGTGAAAGAGCAATCAGCGGCACTACAAAATTGAAGGAGCGAATCACGGTTCAAAGTTGAGTAATGGGATGATTCGGTTTTCGGCCCGAACTGCGATTTATTAAGGCTTCAGAACTCATTTTAGGTATTCCCCTCACGCTTTCTTCATCTTTCGGGGCTAAATCTGGATGGCGTGCTGCCGATACTCGCCTTGCAGGGTATCGCCTCTTCTGTTCAGTACGCGATCATCGAGCTTCAAGACCCTGCCTTTTGACATTGTTGCGTGTTGTTCCTTGCTCCGGTGCGGGATCCCTATCGGATTACCATAGACACCAGCGCAGGCGCACTTCCTCCGGGAGAACCATCCATTCTTTCGGGGTCTTCGGAAGCCTGGATGCGGCGGCGGCCATCGGCGGCCGCCGCAATCAGGTCCTTCATCCAGCGACTTCCGTCTCCTTTCTCCAGCTTCCTGTTGTATCATCAGCGGTCCCGTATCTACGCATTCCGCTGAATCCGACATGCTCAACTATATCTGGGCCGGTTTGATCATCCTGAGCCTTGTGTTTGGAATGGTCTACGACATCAATGACCTGGCCTCGGACACGTATCGAAATGGTCAGGCGTTCGAAGTAAACGTCGAGCCCAATGCCCCTGTGACGGACGACGATCGTCGCATTCCCGTGACCGTCGCCATCGACGCGGCAGGCTATCAATCTTTTTACGGCGTCACCTCCTCCCCCGACTCGACCTATCAAGGCGTGATCATTCGGAACCAGGAGGGCATGCAGTTACGATTCGCCCAGGATGCCTCCATTCCCGAGCCCTGGGCAACCATTCGTGCCGAGACGTCAGAACGAGACAACGACTTGAGGGGACCTCTCAACGGGTGGCAAACGGCGGGCGGAGCGGCGTCCGTTACCTTTTCAGAGGTCAAATTCGTAAAAATGCGGGCCATTGCTTCGGCAGCTCTCACCATGGCCGAGCTGGCGGTTGAACTGGCGCTTGGTCTCATCGGTGTGCTTGCACTCTGGATGGGACTTCTTCAGATCGCGGAGAAATCAGGCATCATCAATTCCGTAGTCCGTGTGACCCAGCCCGTTCTGCGCCCTCTCTTTCCTGACATTCCCAAAGGGCACCCAGCGTTGGGCATGATCGTCCTCAATTTGACAGCCAATATGCTGGGTCTGGGCAACGCAGCAACGCCTCTTGGCATCAAAGCCATGGAAGAGCTTCAAACCCTGAATGAAGACAAAGAGACAGCGACTGACTCCATGGTCATGCTCTTGGCCATGAACACGGCTTCCGTTCAGCTCGTGCCTCCGGTGTTGCTGGTCGCCCTGATGGGTCTTCAAATCAACCAGCTCATTTTTGCCATCATCATCGTGACCGGCATTTCGCTGGTCGTGGCCATTGCCAGCGCCAAGCTGCTCAGTAAAACCAAGCGCTTTCGGACCGCAACGCCGAAGCTGTCGACGGAGGGCTGATCATGGAACTCATTCGCAGCATCATCGAAACGGCATCTGTTTTCGTTCTTCCCGCCCTGATTGTGGGCTTCCCGCTGTACGGGCTGCTCAAGAAAGTAGCTGTCTACGAGGAATTCGTGGAAGGCGCAAAGGGTGGATTTCAGGTTGCCGTAACCATTATTCCTTACCTCGTAGCCATCCTGTTCGCCATCGGCATGTTCCGCGCGTCGGGTGCCATGGATTTCATGGTTGAGGGCTTACGCCCCTTACTTGGCATCTTCGGAGTCCCACCGGAGGTCCTTCCCATGATGATCATGCGTCCGCTCACCGGTAGTGGCTCGGCAGCCATCGTACTGGACATGATCAATCAGTTTGGCGAAGACTCCATTCTCGTCAAAATGGTTGCGACCATGTTTGGATCAACGGAGACGACCTTTTATGTCATAGCCGTCTATTTCGGCGCGGTCAATATCAAAAAGACCAGACATGCTGTTCCCGCCGGACTGATCGCCGACATCGTAGCCATGTTTGCTGCGATCTTTGTGGTCAAATGGCTTTTCGGATGAGATCGGCGCGGGAAACGCTGAGCAGGGTCAGGAATGCGTTTCCAGGTACATCTCAATCATGCTCGTAGTCCGCTCAGCAAATGCAGGACGCGGCTCTTCTATTCGTCTTTCAACCGACACAATACGATCCTGATGCACGTGCAGCCAGTGATCGAGCACCCGCCGTGCATCTGCCTCAGCGGGTGTAATACCTGAGCCGACAGCATCGAGGTGATCCAGGTCCCGCAGGGTATCGCGAATCATATGATCCCCGCTCGACCCATCGTCAGGTGCTGCAAGCAAGTGGATCCGGCCATGGGCCATGATGACCAAGGTTGGTCTTTCGGTTTGCGATCCCCGCATGAAGTGGACGGTTTCAGGACCGGCTACTTCGTGCGCAACGGCTCCCCCCCTGGCCAATCGCTTTTCCAACAGCTCTATCCAATCACGGTACCGGGCCGCCATTTCGAAGTCGAGCGATTCGGAGGCCTGCAACATGGATAGTTCCAGTCGCATGGTCACGTCACCGATATCACCCTTCAAGAAGTCGCGTACCGCGTCAATGACTTCACCGTAATCGTCCTCGGACACCTCATTGGTACACGGAGCACCGCATCGACCAATATCGGCTCGAACACATCTACGCCCCCGCTCGAATTCTGACGGGGAGCAGTTTCGAACGGGAAAACTTGCTTCGATCAATTCGAGCAAGGACGCAGCTTGCGAACGGCTTCGAAAAGGTCCATAGTATTCTGCGCCATCGTTTCGCATGATCACCTGGACGGTCAACCTGGGAAATGCTTCGCGTCCATCCAGACGCAGGTAGGGGCGCGGAATGTATTTCTTCTGGGCGCGGTTGAACGATGGGTCCAAACGCTTAATCTCGCGACTCTCTTCGATCAGGGCGTGCAACTCAGTTGGCTGTTCTTCCCAGCGTACATCCCTGACTTTGGCGATCAATTGTCGTATTCGCGGTGGATGGGCCTCAATGGCATTGAAATAGGACACGACGCGCTTGGAGAGGTCCTTGGCTTTTCCGACATAAAGCACCTTTCCTCTCCCATCGAGCATGTAATAAACGCCTGGAGAATCGGGCAGGTCAGGCAATCGATCCTTTTTGATGGTCACTACGTGTCGCGCGTGTGCGTGAACCCGCGCATAGGTGCGCGCTTGCAACTCAATCAGTTCTTGGATGTCTGAAATGCCGTGTTCATCCGCAGCCATTTCACAAAACCGCTCAAGCACCTTGGCCGTGATCTCTACGTCCTTGGCTGCTCGGTGTCGCCCTTCTCCCGGGATCCGATAGAATTTGGCCAGACTACCAAGACTTTTGGATCGTAGCCCCGGCAGCAACCTTCTGGCCAGCTTCAGGGTGCACAATCCCCGGTTATCCATGTCCGGAAGTCCGAGTCGGTCCAACTCGGTGTTTATGAACGACCAGTCGAAGCGGATATTATGAGCGACAAAGACCGAGTCGCCGAGAAATTCCATGAAAGAGGGAATGACATCATCGGCGGTCGGCCGATCGAAGACCATACCCGTCGTGATTCCCGTAATGCGCGTGATCCGAGAGGGAATAGTGACTCCCGGATTGATCAGCTCAGCAAATTCCGAGCGAGAGCCATCGCCTGATAAACGCATGCCTGCCAGCTCAATCACCCGATGCTGGCGAGCCTGAATGCCCGTCGTCTCGATGTCCGTCACAACGACGGCGTCATCATGGGATAGGAAGTCCTGAAGCGCAGACATAGTCTAGGTGCTGAGTCACAGTATGAACGGTCTCTCCTGCAATGGGATTCCGGATGCTTCGTCGTGCGCGCGATCGGGCTTCCGCACAAGAGTGCCGATCAACAAGCTGCCGCCAAAGGATGGGACCTTTTACGCCGCGCGGCGCAGTACTCCCTGTGTTGGCATCGGAATGCGGATGGTTGCACGCGTTCCGGTTCGTCCTTCCAATTCAGAAAGCTGGATGGATCCTGATACCTGATTCAGCGAACGCTTGGCCAGGAACAACCCCATTCCCAGTCCGCCTTTTTCCCTGTTGAGGCCCGTTGACCCCTGCTGGAAAGGAGCAAATACCGCCACGGACTTCCCGGGGAGTCCTGGTCCGTCGTCCTGCACCGAAAGGGTCAATGACCCCTCCTCTATCGAGGCAATAATCCGGATCGACTCGTCGGCATATTTCACTGCGTTGTCCAGGACATGATTCAATGATTCGGACAGCACATCGGCCAGATCAGTCGGCAGGGATATACCATGATCCAGTTGACGCATGATCTGCGCGCTTGACTCCGGGTGACGGCGTTGCACTTTTTCGATGGTGCGTCCTACCAGGTGATTCAGCGGAATACGGGTTCCTTCCACACGTGGAGCGATGGAATGAACCCGAGCTGGTTGCCGGGTTTGCTCGTAGGCCACAACGGAGTCGACAACATGAAGCAAACGCTCAACTGCGTCCCGGATCGGACGGGTAAGGTGCGCATGCTCGCTGCCGGTTTCCTCTTCCAACATTTCTGCGTAGCCCGAAATAATGGCCAGTGGCGTCCGCAACTCATGAGAGAGTGCGTTCACGCGGTCATTTTCGCCCTTTTTGGACGACTGGGACGGGTTATGTGACGCAGATGACATCGAAGGATTGTATTCCTGTGTACAAGGGTTCTCCTTCGGTATCGACGGCAACGATGCCTCCTAAAGAGGATAAATGACTGAATCTTACCCTTTAGGGCTCATCACAGGGCAGCATCCACAGGCGCTGTTACCGAAGGCCCAACACTTCCTGCAGGCGAATTCCAATTTCTGTGTTATCGAGCGTTCCCCTGAATTGGGTCGATCCGGGTCCGAAAGCGAAAATTGGCACATTCACTGACGTGTGACCACCCGTGGACCATCCAACCCGTGCCGATTCGGCCATGGCGTCTACAAGCAACCACTGCAACCGACTTGCAGCGGCGGCGGCATTGGTATCTGCTTGCGCAATAATGCCTGCCATCGGCTCTGCGACCGTGGAGAAGGGAATATTGAACCGGGTTTCCAGGGTGGACCCGAACCAGGCAGGATCGACATCATCGTTCATCATACGCTCAGCCAATTCATTGCGGAAGGCCTCTACGGAGCTCGAAATCGATGCCAATTGCGTGGGGTCGTACCCATAGCCCGATCCGTTGCGTCCGCCAGTTTCCGCACCGAGGGTCAATCCGCCGGTTTCGTGGTCGGATGTGGCGAGAACCAGGGTATTACCGGTTTCCCGGGCGAACTCGACCGCTGCCTGCCAAGCCTGATCGTAGGCGATGACATCCCACAAATGAGCGGCCGTATCATTGCCATGCCCTGCATGATCGATACGACCCGCTTCAATCATGATGAAGAAGGGTTTGCCTGCGCTGTTCAACAACTCGAGAGATTTCATGGTCATCTCGGCAATGGACGGCTCATCCTCTTCGACCCGATCAATCTCGTACGCCATGTGTGAATTGGTGAAGAGTGCAATCAGTGGCAATTCATCGATCGCCATCATTTCTGCACGATTGTCCGCGCGATTGTAGCCGGCCGACTCGGCTTCTTCAATCAAATCGCGGCCGTCCTGGCGTCCACCACCTTGTTCAGAAGGCGTGTAATACTGCCGTCCGCCTCCCATCAGGATTTCAATGTCCTTGGTGAGCTGCTGCTCGGCAATCTCCACCTCCATGCCGCGATTCACGACGTGGCTGGAAAAGGATGCAGGCGTCGCATGTGTGATTCGGGCCGTTGAAACGAGTGCCGTGTTGTATCCCGCAGACTCAGCCATTTCGAGGATTGTCTCAACGGGCTGGGAATCGGCCGTCATCGCAATGCGACCGTTCAGCGTTTTGACTCCACAGGCATACGCCGTAGCAGATGCCGCCGAGTCGGTAATGCGACTGCCTTCCGCGAACGTGATGGTACTACCCTGCTCAAA
>CALIKL010000038.1 GCA_938018055.1 uncultured bacterium | reverse complement strand
GCGCAGCAGATCCTGCAAGCCCTGTAAAAGGAGCGCCTGAGGTCATGTTGTTCGGATTCTAGCGGGAGATGTATAGCGTACGGGAGTGTATGCTGCCGGTTATCGGATCCAAAACCGTCAGCAGGTAAAGACCGGGTAGCCAAGTGCTTACGTCTATCGTGGCGCGCGTCGTCTGTCCAGAAGCGACCTGGCGCCCGAGTATATCGAACACGGACCATCGTGCATTACCGACTGTCTCCACAAAGAGACGATTGCTGGCGGGTATCGGATAGACCTCGACAGGCGTTATGCTGTGCGATCGGGGAGGGGCTACCGATAGTGTATTGGTAGCGAGCAAGGTTCCGGTCCCCTGCCTGAGGGTGATGGTTTGCCGAGCGATGCCGCCGTCCCATTGTTCATGCATTCCACCGGGCCAGATGACCTCGATTCGGTCATAGGTGGCATCCGAACCCAGACCGAACATGACAGACTGAACGTTTTGGCCAAGGAAGTCTACCCCATTGTTGTGACGTATCTGCCTTCCAGAAGCAGCGTACAAAAGGACCCGTGCGCCGACTCCATTCGTGTTCGAAACGGTTCCTTCGAGCGCCACTTTAAGCCAGGAATTTGACGTACCAGGATGCTCCAGGTAGTACAGGGGTTCATCCCAGTTGGTGACGATTACATCAGGGGATCCGTCATCATTGGCATCGAAGACAAGCAATCCGTGCGATTCTGCGGTTCCATCGGCATTACTGGCCGAGGAAATATCCTGCCAGCCCAATTGACCCGTTTCTCGAAGCGTGTTTTGAAAGTACCGGTTGGGGGTACCTCGTTCGATCAGGGCCCCATTGACAACCAGAAGATCTTCATCTCCGTCCAGGTCCGCGTCAAAGAATTCTGTGCCCCAGGCCCAATCGGTATTGGCAATACCGTAGGCCTGTGCTTCATCCTGGAGCGGCCCCTGGGCATTGCCGGCAAAGAAGGTGTTCAGCAACGAGTTTCCTTCGCGGACGGCATTGTTGGTGACGTACAGATCCAGCCAACCGTCACCCGATACATCACCAAGTGCCACTCCCATACTCTCACCCGGATCACCCAGGCCCCATTCAGTGGTGCCGTCGCGGAACGATCCATCACCTTGGTTCAGAAACAGCGTGTTGGGCCCAAAATCGTTGGCCAAATACAAATCTGTGAGATGGTCACCATCAATATCCCAGGCCATCGTCATCCAGGTCTGGTCTGTCACGTCGAGCCCGGTTTCAGATCCGATATCATCGAACGTTCCATCTCCTGCGTTTCGATAAAACCTATTCGGTCCGTTCCACGAACTCAGATATAGATCCAGATCGCCATCCAGATCAAAATCGAACCACGTCGCTCCTGCTGTTTCGAAGTCGTCAATGGTGCCGTCGGAAGGATTCAGACCTGCTTGGGTCGCGACATCGGTGAAGGTGCCGTCTCCATTGTTTCTGAAGAGAACTTCCGGTCCCACGTTCGTGAGCAGCAGATCGGGGTCTCCGTCGCGGTCATAGTCGGCCCAGGCAACACTGAATTTATTGCCGAACACTTTTGCCGGAAGGTCTGGCAGGAAATCGACCCGCGTCCCGGAGGCTTCAGTGACATCTGAAAATGTCCCATCCCCATTGTTGCTGTACAGGCGATTCCAGGTTCGCGGATTGAACGGATCGTGCTTCCACCGCGATGCGATGTAAACGTCCAGGTCCCCATCTCCATCAAAGTCTGCCGTCCCGAGGCCATGTCCTTGCCACATGGCATCGAGTCCCGCATCAAACGTTCTGTTTTCAAATACCTGGGCCTTGCTCTCGAACACGCACAAGGAACTCGCCAGCGCCACAAGAGCGAAGGTGAGCATGTGCACAAGTGACGAGACAATCCTGTTCATAACCCTTCTCTCAGGCTCCAACATGAGGAAATCAGACCGGCACGTTGGCACGTAAGCGATCTGCCAGCTCGGAGGCAATAAGCGCTGCGTGATGCCTTCCGTTCTCAATGAACCAGCGGCTCGTATGCCTACCCCCACACACAGTACCTGCAATGAAGACCCCTTTTCTGCTCGTCTCATGGGTAGCCGCATCGAAAAGGGGAGTATCCACGCCGTCATCGGCGATGGCCACTCCGAAAGACGTCAGAAAGCTGTAATCAGGATGGTAGCCGGTAAGCGCCAGTACGACATCATTGTTGATGGTGAGTTTTCCGTCGGGTGTTTCGATCTCAAGGCGATCCTCGTGAATGGAGGTGACGCTTGAGCGGTAATACACGTCGATCGATCCTTCTTCAATACGATTGATAAGATCAGGACGGATCCAGTATTTGACCGTCGGACCGACTTCCGGACCCCTGATGACCATGGTCACGCGAGCCCCTCGTCGATGGCATTGCAGAGCAGCAAGAGCTGCCGAATTCTTGGCCCCAATAATACAGATGTCGCGCCCCGTGTACGTGAACGCTTCCCGGAAGTAATGACTCACTTTGGGCAGATTCTCTCCTGGCACATCCAGCATGTTCGGTTGATCAAAAAAGCCTGTAGCAATCACCACGGCTTTGCATGAGATGGACCGTTTGGATGTATGGATAGTGTATGTGCCGAAGGCTCCTTCCAGTCCTGACACATGCTCATACAAGAGCAGTTGCAGCGACTCTCGTTCGGCCACCCTGCGGTAATAATCGATTGCCTCTTCCCGTATGGGTTTGTAGCGGGAGCTGACAAGCGGATGTCCACCAATTTCAATCAAGTCCGGGGTGGAGAAAAACTCCATATTGGTCGGGTATCCAGTCAAAGAATTGACCAGGGCCCCCTTGTCCACCGTCACGCAGGAAAGCCCGGAGCGCTGGATCTCGATGGCGCAGGAGAGCCCGACAGGGCCAGCTCCGATTACTACTACATCCGTTTTCATGGACCGCTATGACTGTTGAGGCAGATCCCGAGAGCGTTTCTTCTGGAAAAAAGAAGTCAGCAAGTCGGCACATCGATGCTCTTGGACTCCTGATACCAGGTCTACGTAATGGTTCAGGCGCGGGTCCTGAGGAATGTTGTATAGCGTTGAGGCCGCACCAGCCTTTGCATCAAATGCTCCAAAGACCACCTGTTTGAGCCGAGCCAGCGTTACCGCTCCGGCACACATCGGACACGGTTCCAGGGTAACATAGAGCGTGCAATCCGAAAGATGCTTGGTTTCGAGTCGATCGCACGCAGCCGTAATGGCGATGATTTCGGCATGGGCAGTTGGATCGGAAAGGCGCTCGACTTGATTGTAGCCTTTGCCAACAATGACCCCATTGTGAACGACAACAGCGCCTACCGGCACCTCATCCACCTCGTAAGCCTTCTCCGCTTCCCTGATCGCCGCCTTCATCCAACGGCGATGATCCATCATGAGTTGATCGAGAGCGGTCATCCGGTCGTTTGCCTGTGAATGGGCATGGTCATGCATCGCGGGCCACCTCGTCCACGGGACAGCTCATACCCATCCAGTTTGATGGCCATCTTTTCTCCCGGCTGAAAGTCACTTGACTCATAAAATGACAAGAATCCTTCGGCTGTAACAACACGATAGCCAGCCTCAGCCATCGTGGCGAAGGTGCGTTCATTGCGCTCATAGCCCAGTACCACGCCGGGGGCCACGGCAAATAGATTAGCTCCATCGGTCCATTGTTCACGACGCTGACTGAGCGGGTCTGATCCTCCGCATGGCATGAACGACATGTCGTGCCCCATGTGGTGTTCCAATGCCTCATGCAGTGTTTGCCACATGCTGGTAGCCAGTTTGTCGGGGCCTCCATTGCGGGACAGCGTGGCCACGTTATTCAGACCACTCAAATCAATAAGTGGGGGGAATGCCACACACTCATTCGGCGAAGCAAACGTAAATACGGTATCGAGGTGCATGCATGACCGCTCATGCGGCATGCTGACCATGATCACGTTATCAATCTTGGTGCGCTCAAACAAAGCGCGTGCAACGGAGACCAGCCCTCCGAAGGATGTGCGCTCGGAGTTTCCAATCACAACCGTATCGGCAGAAGCTACGAGTAAGTCACCACCCTCGAAGGTCACCCCTTTGGGCAGTTTGATGATGTGATCACTCCAGTCCGCAAAGGCTGGGTGGTAGTGGACTACAACATCAATGATGATGCTTTCCCGTGCCCGGGCTGAGGTCGCCGCGTGGCTGAGTACAATGTGATCTCCGACAACGGCCGCCAGGTCCCTCATAAACATGAGGTTCGGGATGGGTTGGGCCTCAATTTTAAGCGGCGACGAACCGGTCAGAGCGAAATGACAAAGCTGATCAGGAGAGAGCCGCTTGAGATCTGCTTCGAAGGCGCGAAGGTTGGCTCCCTGTGACGCCTCGCAGAGTTGCTCAATGAAGCTGAATCGTGCGTCTTCCTGGTCGAAAGATTCCCTCAAGAGCGTACTGATTTGCAATACGCCATTTTCCTGGCCGATGACTTTCTCAAACACGGCACACATGAGTTCATGCTCTTTGCGCGCATGACTCAGGAACAGGATATCTTCAAACAGAAGCGCCTCGCGGTCCAGCGGCGAGACCATATCCATTTCCGCTCCCGGAGTATGGACGATGACCTGGCGCAGATGATCGGTCTCGGACCGGACGCCTAAGGTAACAGGACGCATGCAGCAGTAGGTTGGATCGTGGGTGGCGGGTGAAAGGACGCCTCCATCAGTCCCGACGGGGACGGCCTTACTGCACCGTCAATGATACGAAATCCACGACCGCGAGACCGTTACCGGCTTCGTCAAAACCGCCGATCAAGGCGATGCGTCCGTCGCGCATGCGTGTCGCAGATCCTCCGTAGGAGGCCGTCAGGCTCGCTTGAAGCCCGGGGGGGAAGAGAAATGACTTCTCTGCAGCGGATACATGGATTTCTCCGGAATCCAGAGGGATATCGTTTTCGGTTGAGCGCCCACCGAAATGAGCAACGTACCCTGGTGCGACGGCTGCACTTGCATGCCGGATGCGCGGAACGATCATAGGTGGCCAGTCGGACGATTCGATACCGCTGGGAGCGGCAAAATCCATCATCAGGGATACACCCTCCGATCCGTGATCCAAGTCGATTCCGGCCACGAGATACGCACTGGCCTGATCGGTCAGATTTCCATTGAGGGCTGTCTGGGTATGGCCCGCTACGAATCGAATGAAGGGTCCGACAGCCGGTGAAAGCGCAAACAGTGAGTCATTGCGCAACTCGAAAGTGCGCATGTCTTGCCGGATGCCGAGCTCCGATTCAGGCGTGTAGCGCGTATCTCCACGACCTCCCAGCAGGACGATGAACTGTTGGCCCTGGATCGTACGAACAATGCTCGAGTGGTACATTCGACGAATCGGAGGACCAACAACCGGCACGTTGGTGAAGCGGTCTTCAACCGGGTCATACATTTCCGCTTGTTCTACCAGGGCGTCGACCGTTTCGATATTGCCAAAGATTCCACCACCCAGAATCAGAATGCGATCGTCGGGCATGACAGACGCGGTGTGACCGATGCGCGGTGCGAGGGTTTGGTTTCGAGACGGAATGAATCGGGAGTCTCCGTCTGGCAGTTTCCATAGGTCGAAACCACCGGGGCCTCCTGGCATGGCACTCCCACCGATCAGAGCGAGAGTACCATCTGACAGAACGCTGGACGTGTGACCTCCCGACCCGAAAAGGAGCGGCCTGGAGGCCGTCAATGACTCGAATGACCAGTCGACCCGTAGTACATCCAGGGTATCTATCGCCGTCGGCCCATCGTCAACCACCGATTCGACCAGAAACCGGTTCAGGCCCGGCTGCAGATCCAGCTCCGCAGTCCATGTATCAGACCCGGCCGATGCAAACTCAATGCCACCTGAACTGACGCGGGTTACGTCTCGGACACTGGTGACACGCAGTTCCAAGCTGATACGCTCCTCGTCGACAGCATAGGACAAGTCTGGTGAAATGACTTCGACGGCGGCTTCGCCAACGTCGCGAAAAGGACGGTCACACGCTGTGTTGAGCAGCGTGAGCAAAAGGAGAATGATGGTGGGCAACGTTCTCACGAAAGATGGTTTCGCCAATGGGAGTGGATGATAAACAATGGTACGGAGGAGAGCCCAATGCACGAGACGCTTCATGCCGGGTGGTCTGATTCAGGGGGCGAATCGTCGGGATAGTAGACCTTTTCCAGCATCAACCCATGCGCGGGGGCGGCAGGACCGGCATGAGTGCGGTCATGTGCAGCAAGTATGGTTGTGATGTCGGCGACGGCTCGCTTTCCGTGCCCTACTTCCACCAGCGTGCCTACGATAGCGCGTACCATGCCATGCAGGAAGCGGTCTGCGCGAATGACGAAATCATACATTCCTTCTCGCCCCGGTACGCTGGTCCAGGCTGCATATTCAACCGTGCAAATTCGGTTTTCCGTTTCGGACTGTGCTCGGCAAAACGAATCGAAGTCATGCTGACCGAGCAGCAGGGAGGTCGCTTCGTTCATCTGGTCGATATCCGGTGCGGGTCTCAGATACCATCGAATGGATTCATCGATGGCAAAGGGAATGGTGCCCAGACGATACCGGTACTGTCGGGATTGCGCATCAAATCGAGCGTGAAAGGCATCATGAACAGGTCTCAGGGACCGCACGGCAATGGAGCGCGGAAGAAGCCCCCTGAGGGAGCCGAGTACACGACGGGAATCGAATTCTCCTTCAATGACAACGTGGGCGACCTGGCCACTGGCGTGCACACCCGTATCTGTTCTGCCCGACCCCACCACGTTGACGTGTTGGCGTAAGGCCGTATTGAAGGCCGATTCAATGGCCCCCTGGATGGTTGGTTGCTGGGGTTGGATCTGCCAGCCATGCCAGTCCGCTCCGATGTATTCGATATCCAAACGATATGTGGCCACTTTCTCGCTGCTGCGTACCTTGCCTGTGATCGACCCCAAGGTAGCGAATCGTGCGAACAGACAGGATTTATTTGACGGGATTCATGGGTTCGGGCAAGTCGACGGTTGCACCGCGACTGGCGCGGGGTCTTGGATATGATATGATCGATCTCGACCAAGAGATCAGCAGGCACACGGGCCTCTCAATCCCTGCAATCTTTGAGTTGTACGGTGAGCAGCGATTCCGGGATGAAGAGCGAGCCATGTTGCACTCATCAGGAATGCAGGAGCGCACGGTTGTGTCCTTGGGAGGTGGGACTCTTGTCGACCCTGCCAATCTGGCCTGGTGTCTGGAGCACGGAGCGCTCGTTTATTTACGGGCAAGCGCAGCCTTCCTCGCCAGCCGATTGGCTGCCTCAAAGCGGGATCGGCCCTTGTTGTTTGATGCTGATGGACAGCAGCTCACGTCCGATGCACTACGGAAGCGAGTCGCGGATTTGCTGGCGTCTCGACGGCCCGTCTATGAGCAGGCTCACATCACTATTGATATCGATGCTGTTCCGGTTGCCAAAGTCGTCAAACGCATTCGCGAGGAGCTCGCAAACGCTGGATGAAGATCTGCGTGCTGCACGAGACGTATTGCGGGACGTCTGGGGATATGTTGACTTCCGTCCGGCACAGCTTCAGGCCATTCGTCAGGTAGTGCAAGGGAAAGACGGTTTGGTCTTGATGCCAACCGGAGGGGGGAAATCGATAGCCTTCCAGGTACCGGCTCTTGTGCGGGGTGGCCTCACAATTGTCA